>JALRDR010000642.1 GCA_023262145.1 Planctomycetaceae bacterium
CAATGCCTGTCCTCGCTACTGCTCCTGTCCGCGCTACTGTTCCCTGTCCTCGCTACTGTTCCTGTCCGCGGTGCCACCCACCGGTCAGTTGGCGCGCTGGAAATTCCGGAGCTGCAGTGTTTATGCGATCATATTGCGACCACGTCCCGTGATCGTTGCAGCATCCTCGTCGGCAACGCGATGGCCATTTCCGGGCGATAGTCTTTGGTGTTGTTGATTCTGGCGACTAAACTGAATTTTAAGGCAGACATCTTCATAGCTTCCTGATCCTCAGGCCGTCTGACTCTTCTGCATCAAGGGCAGTTCAATGGAAGTTCTCTTACCCCTCATCGCAATCGGCATCCTCATTGCCTATCTGCTGGCGCCGTTCCTGATCATGAGTCGCCTCACGAGCATTCAGGAGGAACTCGAGCAACTCCAGAAATTGATTCGTCTGACGCTTCCGGAAATCCGCCGGGAAGCTTCCTTCCGCAGGAAGGAAATCTCCGCTGTCGAACATCCGCAGGATATTTCTGACGCGACCCGACATAGCAGTGCAGACAGCAGAATCGCTCCCGGTCAACCCTCGCGTGGTGGTCCGCACTCTACCGATCACGTTCGATCCGCCGCAGAACAACCACCGCGACCGTCTCTTCCCCCAATGCAGCCTTCTCTTCCAGCAGCCCCACAAAGTCCAGCTCCAACTTCAACGAAGCCCCACGCATCACCTCCAGTCATCACTCCCACAACACGGCCCACTGCACCTGCGTCTGACAGTTCAGCGCAATCAGCCAGCCCACCTGCAGCCGCTGTGTCACCAGCCACCGCCGTCTCGGCGACAACACCACCAGATCCGCAGCCTCCCGGAAAGCTGGAAGCTGCGGCACGCGACGTTCTTCAGCGGATCTGGAACTGGATCGTCATCGGCGAGGAGCGTGTTCCCGAAGGAGTGTCTCTGGAATATGCCATTGCCTCTCAGTGGCTGCTGCGGATCGGGGTACTGATTCTTGTCTTCGGTATTGGCTTCTTCCTGAAGTATTCCATCGAGCGTGATCTGATTCCCCCACCAGCGCGCGTTGCGATGGCAGTCAGCGCTGGTCTGGCGCTGCTCATCAGCGGGATCCGTCTGCTGTTCGGACCATATCGCCTGCTCGGCCACGGCCTGATGGGAACCGGGATTACCACGCTCTACTTCAGTGTCTTCGCTGCGAAATCGTTCTATCAGTTGATCCCCCTCAATGCAGCAACTGCCGGGATGATCATTGTCACTGCACTTTCCGGTGGGATCGCCATTCGCTTTCAGACCATCCTTGTCGCAGTGGTGGGTATCTGTGGTGGATATCTGACCCCGATCATGCTGGGTGGCAGCGAACCACAGTTCATCACTCTCTTCGGTTATCTGACGATCCTTGTGGGTGGCGTTATGTGGATGTGTGTCAGACAGGACTGGCCACTGCTCAACTACATGTGTTTTGTTTTCCACTGGGCTTTCGTCTGGGTATCGCTCAGTCAATTCCAGCCAGCGGACTTCACCAGTGTCATGTCCTTCCTGGCGATCTTCTTCGTACAGTTTTCGGGCATGACGTTTCTGCCCAACCTGATCCGTCAGCGGCGTTCAAACCTGCTTGACATTCTGATCCTGTTCGCCAATTCCCTCGTCTTTTTCCTGTTGTCAGCAGGAATAGTTGAAGAGTGCTTTGATCGCCGCTGGCTTTCAGCGGTCACGATCGCCGCCACGATCTATTACACCGTGCTGGCCCGTTATTTCCTGTCGACTCGAAAACTTGACCGCGAGATTCTGATCAGTTTCGTTGCTCTCGCTGCTTTGTTTCTGGGCGTCACAATTCCCATCCTGCTGTCCAGTGCCTGGGTGACAGCCGCGTGGTCACTGCAGGCTCTCGTGCTGATGTGGATGGCTGCGAATCTGCGCAGCCCTGTTCTGCGACACCTCGCAATTGCGCTCTACGGTCTGGTTCTGTTCCGGCTGGCATTCATTGACCTGACACGCCAGTACGGAAACGCAGTGGCCGCAAGCGCGAGCACCGCCGACTATCTGCAGGCAATGCTGCAGCGGGTGGTTTCACTGCTGATCCCCGTCGCCTCACTCGTGGCAGCACAAAAACTGCTTTCTCGAACAGACATCTCGGAACAACGGTCGACCTTTGGATTCGATGAACACATAAATCCAGTGCAGATACTCAGCGCATTGTTCGTCAGCGGTCTGGCTGGCCTGGTGCTCGTGATCCATCTGGAACTGAACAGGACCGTTGGCTTCTTTGCCCCGGAACTGCGTCTGACAGCGCTCACAATACTCTGGCTGCTGGCCTGTCTTGCTGTTCTGCGCACTCTGCTGAAGTCGCATACCTCACTGCTCTCGCATGTGCTGAGCGTGGCGGTCGCCCTCGTCCTGCTCAAGGTCACGATGTTCGATCTGCAGTCGTGGAATGCCCTGGCGATTCTGCGTTACGCAGATGACTGGACACCCGGACTGGCCGTCATTCGCTTACTGGACCTGGGGCTGGTCGCGGCGTTCCTTCTGTTTGGGGGACGTCGGCTGGCAAACACATCCAATGCACAGCTGGGCCAGCAGCTTTTCGGAATTGGCTTGCTGTTTCTGCTGCTGATCTCCACTCTGGAAGTCCGCACGTTTCTGCATCGCTTCCTGCCTGGACTGGAAGTTGCCGGAGTTTCCATTCTCTGGACAATCTTCGCATTAGCGTTCCTGCTGCAGGGTCTGCGCAAGAACCAGAAACTGTTTCGTATCGCCGGTCTGTTGCTCTTTGCCATTGTGACTTTGAAGGCGTTCTTCTTCGATCTGCAGGAACTGGACCAGATTTTCCGAGTCGTTGCCTTCATCGCCCTTGGGATTCTCATCCTTTCCGGTTCATTCCTGTATCTGCGTGCACGCGATCGTTTTGCAAAGGAACCAGCAGCAGCTGAACCGCAATCCCTTGCAGCTGCTCCCGACAGACCGGACGACGAACAGACCAGCAATTCGGCTAACACAGATGCCGCACCGCCGGCTGCTTCAGATTCTTCAGCCGGCAATGACAATGGCCCTGCAGATCAATGAAAGCCGCAGAAATCTCAGACTGCAAACTGCACCCGACAACTCCAACAGGATTCGGCCCGTGAATTGTTCCCACCTCTCCAACAACGACTCATGCAATTGTCACGGGCTCCTGATCGAGTGCACGTGCAGCAGGCTATTGACATTCCTGATGGTCACGTTCTGCTGCGCCAACGCCTTCGCTCAGGAACAAACCACACCAGCATCCAGCACACTCTACCAGGCTGCTGTGGAGATTCAGGACGAGCCTGATGCACCTCTGACTGCGCTAGCCGTCACCGCCGAGGTCTACCAGCACGCTCAGACAGATCTGCATGATCTGAGATTAATCGACTCCTTCGGCAAGGAAGTCCCGTTCCTGCTGCGGCAACGATCCACCACCCGCCTGCAGCGTGAATCGCAGTCGCGGTCCGTCACCAGTCCGGAACTGAAACCACTGGACAACGGAGATCTGCAGATTGACTTTTCCCTGCAGGAAAACGCGCCGGCGGTCTCCTTCATCACCCTGCATACACCACTCGACAATTATGAGCAGCACGTGGATGTATACCAGCTGGCCACCGTTGACGGCGGCACCGAGCCCACCCTGCTTACCAGTGCCACGATCTTCGACTATTCCCGCTTCATGAATGTTCGCCGAAACGGCATTCGCCTTCCTGATGACAACAATGCTCGCCGCATTCGCCTTGTCCTGAAGCAGCTCACACAGTCACAACGATCCAGTCTCCGCACACTCACCAGAAAACTGCAGGGGGAACAGGAAACCGGTCGCGAGGAGGAATTCAGCGTGATCGATCGCAACTTCCGGATCGACCGCATTGATCTGACCAGTGAAAAAGTGGGCGTACAGGTAACCGGACCTGTGCTGCAGGAGTGGCCCATTACCTTTGCGGATCCCGTTCAGGATGACGCGGAAAAGCAGACACTGATTGAAGTCACGGCATCCGGACAGCCAATCACGGAATTTCGCCTGATCTCGGATCAGACAGATTTTCAGCGTTCTGCTCGAGTCCAGATCTGGAATTCAGAGAATGAAGAATGGACCACTCTGGCCACCAGTTCACTGCAGAAATTCGCTTTTGATGGTGTGAATGAAGAACGGATGACACTGCAGTTCCCCGCCCGGCGAGAGACTCGATTCCGGATTGCCATCGCAAACCTGGACAGCCCACCGCTGCAGATCACCGGCGTCACGGCATTCGGCTCACAAAGCGAACTGGTCTTCATGCGGTCCGCTGCAGATCAGCTGCAACTGCAGTGTGGCAACGTCACCCTGAATCCCCCTCAATATGACCTTGCAGCCATCAAACGTCTGATCGAACGCCGGGCTGCGGTCGCTCAGGCGTCCATCACGGCTCTGCTTCCCGCCGGCACGATTGCAGAAACAGCAGGCGATCCCGGTGCAATGATCACCAGCCCGTTCATCTGGGGTCCCCTGATTGCTGTGCTGCTGGCCCTGCTCGCCCGCTCACTGTATTCCGCCGGAAGAAAACTCAACACAGCCGAATTCGAGGACATGCCGTCAGAGTGATGGGCTGACAAGACAGATTGCAGCCATCATCAGCAAAAACAGCGCCGCGCTGTCCCGTCGCTGCCAGCCGCTCCTTCTGACACCTGCCAGACTTGTCAGAACAGCTCCGGTCGGACAACCATAACGACAGTATGCCATCGGCGATACAGCTGAAATCGCCAGACTGGTCACGCAGAGCAGCAGTACCGGAATCCCGGCCACTGCCGGAACCCAGCCGTCAAATGGTTCCAGCACCGCAGCACTGAATGGCAGATGCAGCATGCCAATCAGAATGACCCAGCCCAGCAGCAGCAGTGGAATGACCTTCAGCAGACGTTGCAGGCGAGGACCAGTTCGCATTCGCCATGGCAGCCGATTGCGCAGCAGTTGCTGCACAGCACCATGCGGACACAGATGACTGCAGTAGACATTCCTGCCGGTGACCATCGGGACAATCACAGCTGCCAGTGTCAGAAACAGCAGCCCCAGTGCATGCTGAACCGGTACCCCGTTGCGGGCCCAGCCAAGCAACAACGTCTGGGAGACAAAATCTCCATTCTGCAGACCCAGCCAGCACACCAGCAGCAGCTGAAAGGCAAGTCTCAACCATCGATTGCCGCGCAGTCGCGTCAGTGCGATCACAACTCCCACAAGGCTGATCAGTACAGTGGAAACGGTTCTGAGGAACTCCCGCTGCGCTGCCACTACAGCAGCCTGCTCCCGGATCGCTGCCCGTTCCTGATCCGCCGCCTGCTGCACAATCTTCGCTGCCGCCAGCTGCAGGCCCTCCGCAACAGTCTGACTTGTCATCGTCGCTCCGCTCACACCCTCCACCGACTGACTGTCATTCAGCTCAGCCAGCTGTGTGATCGTCCGCCCCGCAAACAGCTTTCGAAAATACTCATCCTCCCGCACGTAGCCAACGTACGGCTCGTTGTCGTAACTGACTCCCACAGCCATGCCGACAATCTCTGCTCCCGCCAGCATGTGCTCCGCATCCGCCACTTTCAGCCCAATCAGTGCCTCTGTCGGCCCCTGATAGCCGATCAGGTTTTCGGCAGCCGGAACCGACCGGATTACCACCCCTGCTGCACTCCCATCCGCTGTCAGAACATTCCACCCCGGTCCAC
>JALRDR010000690.1 GCA_023262145.1 Planctomycetaceae bacterium
ACCCAGTAATTCCACTGCTGCAAACTGCTGCCGCAGCCACTGAATTTCCCCACAACCAACACCAAAACGCGGCTTGATGACGCTTGCGGATTCTGCCGCACTGCCGGTCACTGCCCGCACTGAGACCGGGCTCTCGGCAGACCAGCTATGTTCCTGCAGCGCCAGCAACTGCTGCTGAACAGCATGAGTCACGACGACTCCGGGAACTGCCGGGATCCCCTGCTCCTGTAACCAGATCGCCGTCTGATGCTTGTCAGCAAATAACGCAGCCATCTGAGCGCTGCAGTTGATGCTGCTGATGTTACGCCAATGACCGAAGTTCAATTGCTGCAGCCGTCGCTCCAGCAGTCCTTCGGACTCCGGTGCAATCAGCAGCACGCTGTCACATTCAGGCCCCAACTCTGCTGCCTGCTGCAGCCAGCAGCCGACATCGGTGGCATTCTGCAACACCATGACGCCCGTCGGAAGCAGATTCAGCTCACGCCACAAATCAGCGACTGCGGGTGATAACAACACCTGCGGCTGGCATCCCGGAACCTGCTGCAGGTCCTGGAGTACAGTCTGCACCATGGCAACAGCTTCCTGCCGCATGCTTTCCACGGCACCCGCCCATGTCACTCCACAGGCGGTCAGCTCCTCAATCACCAGAACGCGAAACTGCTCGCTGCTCATGAGCGCCGCTGCCGCTGCCGCGCTGAAAACACCGTGTATTCCCCGGACTCGTGCACTGTGAGGTTCTCGAATAACTGCCCGATTCGAGCCGCATGCCAGTCCGTTGGCTTGCTGACAATGTGGATCACGCCGCCCGGTCGTAATGCCCGCCGCCCGGCCTGCAGGAACACTTCCGCGATCCGGAAGTCGGAATAATACGGGGGGTTCCCCAGCAGCAGATCCCACGTACCTGGCTCCGGGATCTCCCCTTCGGAAGTGAGCAGCGTCTGTACCCTGTCGATGCCATTCAATTCAGCACTCGCCTGCGTACACTGCAGCGCGCGAGCATCACTGTCTACGGCGAGCACGCGGGAGCCTGCAAATCGCGCCGCCGCAGCCACAGTGACAGCTCCGGCCCCGCAGCCCATTTCCACAATCCGCAGCGGTTCATCAGTTCGTTCCGAAAGCGATTCCGGCAACTGGTCCAGCGAGCGGATCAGTGCTCGAGCACCAGCATCCAGTCGACGGTGACTGAAGACACCGGGCCGACTTTCGCACAGCAGAACCTGGTCGCCCTGGCGAAAACCAAATCGCGCACGATAGCCACGGATTTTTTTGAGCTGCCCTGTCCTGCGAGCCACAAACAGGATGCCCCGAGGAGTCTTGCGGATCTGTACTGAGCTGTAGAGTGCCTTCAGCTGCGTTTCGATCCAGCGGCATTTCAGCTGATTGGTGGAAACAAAGAACATCCCTCCCTGCTGCAGTCGCTGATGCACCGCCTGAAACATTTCCTGAGCCACTTCTGCAGCATCACCCTGTAATGTCGGAAACATGACAGCAGCAAACTCCTGCTCCGGCGGATCCGCAGCACAGACCAGTCGCAGAGAACCCTGCGATGCTGAGACGACCGCTGTTTCCTGATGAAACTCCTGCAGAGTCCGCATGAAGAAATGCTCAGTCGTGAAGCACGTCAGCGAAACATCCGGACGGCGTTCGCGAATTGCTGAAGCCAGCGTCGTGCCGTGCTGCAGAACCAGCAGTACGTTACCGGCCGGCAATTCCGGTGCAGCATCTGAAAGCAACTGGTCAGAACTGGACTTGAGGCGTCTGCGCTGCGTGCCCTCGCTGTTGCTGCGTGATCTGCGATTCATGATGTTGTCTGTTGCTGCTGCCGCGCGTAGGTCTGAGGATCTGTGCGGCGAACCAGGCGCAGCACGGGGGGAATCTGAGCAGTCAGCTCTGTCGCCCACAATCGCAGCGGGTGGTTTTCCTGCAGAATCCATCGCAAATTCCCTGCAGCGGAAGCGTTTTCACTTCGCAGCACAGGCCATAACCACCTCTGCATCATTCCGGCAGGTCAATCTGCAGTGGCAGCACAGGAGCAGGAAACAGCAGCCTGATCGGCTCAACTGTCCCCTCGTCAGCAATACTGACGGGAATCTTCCAGTGCGCATTTGCCTGACGGCAAAGTCCCTGATCGCCCTGATCGCAGTATCCGTATGATGCCTCCAGAACAAAGACGGCCCCACCCTGCTGCCCCGTCAGCGGCAATGTGATTTTGAGCTGTCCCTCAGCAGTAAGCTCTGCCGGGCGACGACTGTTCAGCCACTCTGGTGCCACCAGAGTCTGCTCGTCCAGAGCAAACAGTGACCACATTGTCGGGAAATCTGCATTCAGTTTGAATCCTTCCGGGATCCGGGGGTCGATGTACAACTCCAGCTGCTCTGCCTGTTTGCGCAGCTGAGCAGTCACGAGGATCGCATCAGCCGGGTCCGGCAATGCTGCTCGCGGCACAACAACCGGCGGCTGCAGTCCGTTCACGGTGAATTCTTCCGCTGCGCCAGTCGCCATTGAGATCTTAAGAATGCGATGGTTGTTTGTATCCGCAACCCACAGCACACCGTCAGAAAATGCCAGCCCGCCCGGCTCACTGAATCGCAGGGGCTCAAGTTCTGATCCGGCCTGTCCATCACCGGCAATGGTGGTCACCTCTGATGTCTCAGCGTTGATTCGTCGCAGCTTGTGGTTGTAGGAGTCCGCGACAATCAGTGCTCCGTCCGCCAGTGCAATTCCGAGCGGATGCTGAAAACGCGCGTCTGCACCCACACCGTCCTGATCGCCGAATGCAAACAACGACTGCCCACGCGGCAGCTCAGAAGTGCCGGCGATGGTAGTGACTTCGCCGTCCGGATTCGTGGGCACTCTGCGAATGGATGAGCCTTCACTATCAACCAGGTACAGGAATTCCCCTGCTGCATCAACGATGATTTCGGATGGCTGAGCAAATGCGGAAGTTGCCAGAGCTCCATTGACGACATCCTCTCGACCACTGCCCGCGTAGACACCAATCTGCTGTGTTCCCAGCTGATGCGACCAGATCTGGTGTGGCCCCGCCATGGCGATATAAAGGACACCATTGTAATGGGCGAGCGACCAGGGACTGTTCAGGTCCGTTTCCCTCAGTGTGGCAGCAGGAGGCATCCCTGGTCGCCCCTGCAGACCAGTCCCTGCCAGGGTTGCCACCTGCTGGTCCGCCAGACTGATACTGCGAATCATGTGGTTTTCAGTGTCGGCCACGTACAGCGTATCGCCGATCAGAACCGTTCCCTGCGGTCGACTGAATTCGGCCTCGGCAAAGCCGCCGTCGCGATAGCCCTCACGACCACTGCCAATCACACCCTGCAGACTGCCGTCAAGACCAGCCACAATAATGCGATGATGGTTGCTGTCGGTGATGAAGACACGTGATCCGGACGTGTCAAGGCAGATCTTACCGGGGTAACGCAGTGCGGTCGGCTGCTGAGCATCCGCGTCCTGCCGAAACATCAGCGGTGTCTCATCCAGTGTGCCCTGCTGCCGATGATAGTCCACCAGCCGACCAATGACTGCATCGAGTAACTCGCGATGACCTTCGCCGCTTTGTGAACCACAGAATCGTCCCTGTGGATCAATCAGCGCCACCGTCGGCCATGCCCGCACACCGAACTTGCGCCAGATCAGCATTTCATTGTCATTCACCACCGGATGATGAATTTCGTAACGCATCATCGCCTGACGAATTGCGTCCGAATCCTTCTCGTTATCGAACTTCGCGGAATGAACTCCAATGACTACCAGCTGATCAGCATACTTCTCCTCAAGGTACTTCAGATCGGGCAGAATATGCATGCAGTTGATACAGCAGTACGTCCAGAAATCGAGCAGTACCACCTTTCCCCGCAGATCTTCCAGAGACAGCGGTCGAGCTGTATTCATCCAGCCGGCACCGCCGTCCATGATGCCCGCAGGTATCTCTACTGCCCGAGGAAAGGGATTTTCTGCCTTTTCATCAGCCGCTGCTGCCTGTGCATCTGCCGGCGGATCTGCAGGAGAATTCTGCTGCGGCAGAGCGTGGCAGGAGCCGCACAGGAACACACCGCAAAGCAGTGCAAACAACAGACCAGACCGCTGACGGCAGCTGAAAATCATGATCCGATTTCCGATACTTGGTGTAGAAGATGAAAACGGTTGCCGTATGGTAACCATTCCATCGACACACTGGCGAGCCAACGGCGGTTCGCAAGTCGATTCTGCCGCGAATCTCCGCAGCGTATCTCCGCCTTCGGGATCGGCACATAGGGCCTTTGTCGGACGGCAGCCAGGCCAGCACCGGAAGCTCAGCGCAGGATCGGCAGCATTCTCAGATTGTCCATGTCCAGAACCCCCGTGGCTCCGTTCAGCCCGATGCGGACAATCATCTCGCGAGCAGCCGGTGGCACTGCAATCAGCGACCGTACATCCTGCCAGCCCAGACTGCCACGCCAGCGACCCACCATCTGCGTCCCCAGCTCTCGCCGCTGGTTGTCATAAAAGTGCACGATGATTCCCGCCTGGCCACCCGCACCCGGTCCCGGCACAATCGATTCATGACGCAGCCAGTAATGAAAGTTGAGCGCTCCGATTGTGCGACCATCAACCGCCATGCCCTGCAGCGCCTGCGAAATCGATTCATGGGACTGATTCTCAAACCGCAGGTACTGTTCACCATCCATCACGTCTTCCGTAGCGAAGGAGGTATTGCGCTGATAGTGCCACCCGTCTGCTCGGCCATCGTCATTTTCATCGATGTCAAAACTCCCGTTGACCAGCGTCGGTCGACGCGGATCAGGCAGCACCAGACGACGTTCTTCTGACTCACCCGTCATCGGGACAAACAATGTGGAAATCAGTTTCTCCGATTCCAGTTTTCCATCCACTCGGGTGAGCAGGTGAAATGCCTGCTGGTAACGCTCCCCGACCGGAATGATCATCCGGCCGCCTTCCCTGAGCTGATCAACCAGCGGCTGTGGTACGTTTTCCGGCGAACAGGTCACGATGATACGGTCAAACGGAGCATGCTCGGGCCAGCCCAGATAGCCATCACCTTCTCGCACTTCGATGTTCGCGTATTCCAGCTCCTGCAGCCGTTTCTTTGCCTGCCGCGCCAGCTCCGGTACGATTTCGATCGTATACACTTCACTGCAGATCTGCCCCAGAACGGCTGCCTGATACCCGCTGCCCGTGCCGATCTCCAGCACTCGGTGTTCCGGAAGAGGATCAAGAACTTCGGTCATGTAGGCCACAACATACGGGGGAGAAATCGTCTGCTGATAACCAATCGGCAGCGCTGAATCCTCATAACCGCGAGCTCGGTCGGCAGATCGCACGAATTCGTGTCGCGGCACGGCACGCATCGCATTCAGCACCAGCGGGTTGGAAATTCCTTCCGCCTCCAGAGCTGTCACCACCATCTGCTCACGCAGCACTTCCCACCGTGATCGTTGTGCCTGAGCTTCCGACGAGATGATCCCGCTGAGCAGTGACAGCACAACCAGCGACAGACTGCAGAAGGCACGACGCAGTACCGCCCCGGCAGGAACTGCGGGGAACACACCCAGGACATCGTTCAGGTGAATTGGTAAGTTCGGCATTCCAGGCATTTCCTCGCTCGCAAACCAATAACCCTGGCAACCATACGCCAGAATCCCGCTCAGCCAGCTGTCAGGCCACAGTCGTCTTCCGGTCGCCGTACTCGGAAGCTCACAGATTCTCTGACATTGCCCAATTTCCGACAAGATCTTCCCCTGCGGCTGCGGGCCAACTTAGTTCGCAGTCGTTTCCTGCAATCGCCGATACGCCTCAATGGCCAGCAGATCACCGACCCGCGCCGTACGTTCTTCAGCCAGCGGTATGACTCGAAACAGCTCGGTTGTGAGTCGGCTGATTCGCTCGGCTCGAGCCCGCCCGTCCTCAAGGTCCGGACCGGGAAGTGCCAGTAACTGCTGCACCCGTAATTTCTTGCGATCCATGAACTCAGACAGTTTCTGCAGGCTGACGGGCATCTTCCGTTTTCCGTCCGACCATGCGGCAATGAATGCTTCCGGCTCCTGACGGACCAGCTGCCCCCCGGAAGGCGGTACACTGGCCGCAGCAAAGCCGGGGGAATTATCCGCCGCGAAGAAGAATGCATACAACGGCACGTCGGGAACGCCAATGATCGTCGTCCTGCCGCCCGGCATGCGATTCATGCCCTGCAGATTCAGCCAGAACGTGTTATCCAGAGCATGAAAACCCAGAATTGGATCAAACGCCGGCGGGGCTGCGCTGAGCAGTAACAGGGTCTCATCATTTCCGACCTGCTGGTCAAACTGCACAATTCCCGTCCCCGGCGGGCGGAGCACCACCTGACTATTGCTGCCAGTCTGCGGCAGCGGCAGCTGGACATCATTGGCGGAACCGAACAGCTGAACGACACTCCCGTGCAGCTCAAACAGGCCCTTCCACGGTCCGGTCCATTTCTGAGCCACCAGGCGGTAGTTCCCCGCAGGGACCTCAGTAAACCGAAACTGGCCCCGTTCCTCGTGGAGGAGTACATCGCCATCGTGGGCGAGCTGAGCGCCACGCTGCATGCGGATAACCACGCGTTGGC
>JALRDR010000739.1 GCA_023262145.1 Planctomycetaceae bacterium
GCTCATCCACACCGATGCGCGATCCACCAAGATTCGTCAGATCCAGCTGAATCCCGCAGGCTGCCTGCTGGCCTGGGACCCATCCCGTCAGATGCAGATCATTCTTAACGGCACGTTCAGTGTGCATACCTCTGATGCAACAGCCGATGCGCTCTGGGACGCATCTCCGGCATCCAGCCTGCGTGCCTGCCTCGCTCCCGCAGCCCCCGGTACAGTGGCCACAGGCCCTGACTGCAATCTCCCCGAATCACTGCGGGCGAGAATTCCGGATGCCGCTGAACTGCAGTCCGGCCGAAGCAACTTTGCTGCCATCCAGCTGCAGATTGAATCCATGGAATGGCTGCAACTGCATCGCCACGGACACCTCCGGCTGCGACTGCGGCTGCAATCCGGCAGACTCGCTCACGCGGAATGGCTGATGCCGTAGCTCGTCACTGCACAGACGGACTGACAAACGTCTGCGCGGCAGCGGTCATCCAGTGCCCTGCAATTCCCCTGCCGATCACGCTGCAGATACAGGCTGATCGGTCAGAAATCACTCGACCCGGGTCTTCGCCGCGACTGTTTACGAACTGACTGCTGGCGTTTCTGTTCCAGCCGACGGTGCTGGGAACCCTTTGTTGGCCGTGTTGGACGCCGCTGCACAGGAGCAACGGCGACCGCCAGTATCAGTTCCGCCAGCCGCTGCCGACATCCTTCGATGTTCCGCTGCTGAGTGCGATATTCGGAACAGGCCAGCTGCAGGTACCCGGCGGAAGAAATTCTGTTCGCATACTTCTGCAGAAACCGGTTACGAACATCCTGCGGCAACGCTGTTGATTCCGTGACCTGCCATGACAGCACCGCGCGAGTACTCACTTTGTTGACGTTCTGACCACCCGGGCCACCGCTGCGGGTAAAGGAAAAATGCAACTCCTCCATCGCGATGCGGATCCGCTCGTTCACTTCAAGAAACTCTGCTGGCACAATCCCGGCCTTCCCGCTGTTCCTCTGGCAGTCTCCCCAATATCACACCGTCCACCGTACTTCTCCGGACAAGTCGTCACGCACTTCGATCGAATTCAATCTCTCGCCCACGCACCTGCTCGTCAAACTGCCCCGCACACCAGACCGTCTGCCCGTGAACCAGAGTTCTGACGGGCCAGCCGGTGAGCGTTTCTCCGTGCCAGGGCGACCAGCCACACCTGGTGAGCTGCTGCTCATTTCGCACCTCCTGTTTCAGTGACAGGTCCACCAGCACAAGGTCCGCATCGAATCCCTCGCGGATCGCCCCCTTGCCCTTCAGGCTCCAGATTCTGGCTGGCGCTGAACACATCCACTGCACCACCTGAGCCAGTGTGCAGCGACCGTAATGCACCTGATTGAGCATCAGCGCCAATGAATTCTCGACAGCTGGCAGCCCGGACGGGGACTGTGGATATGGCTGCTGCTTTTCTGCCAGCGTATGCGGAGCGTGATCGGTGGCCACAACTTCAAGCACCCCCTGCAGCAACCCCTGCCAGACCGCCTCCACATCCGCCGGACTCTTGATCGAAGGATTCATCTGCACGAGCGATCCCAGACGCTGATAATCGTCCGTTGAGAACAACAGATGGTGCGGGCAGGCTTCACCCGAAATCAGCTCACTGGTCGTCCGCAGAAACTCAATCTCTTCTGCTGTGGATACGTGCAGGACGTGAAACTGATGCCGGTGACGTTCCGCCAGTTCGACCGCCCGGCGAGTAGCAATGATGGCCGCTTTGTTGTCTCGGATGCGGCTGTGGTCCGCGTAATCTGAACCACCATTCAGAGCTGCAGAATTCGCCCGTACAGTGGCTTCGTCCTCGCAGTGCGCACAGATGGGTAAGCTTGTCTCCGCAAAAATCCGCTCCAGAGCTTCCTGCTCATCAACCAGCAGGTTTCCTGTACTGGAGCCGATGAAAATCTTGATGCCCGGAGTCCTGCGGGCCCGCTGCAGCTCAACCACGTTATCCGGAGTGGCCCCGATGTAGAACCCGTAATTCACCAGCGAGCGGTCCGCTGCCAGAGCGAGTTTCTCATGCAGCGCATCACAGCTGATCGTGGCCGGACGAGTATTGGGCATTTCCAGGAATGATGTCACGCCACCGCGTGCACACGCCCGGGATGCTGTTCGCAGGTCTTCCTTGTGAGTCAGTCCGGGTTCCCGAAAATGCACCTGGTCATCGATTACGCCCGGCAGCAGATGCAGTCCCGCTGCGTCGATCACTTCATCGGCCTGCGTATGAACAGCAGCACCGATGACCGCGATCACACCATTCTCAATCAGCACATCACACCGTTCTTCAGCGTCCGGAAGCACGACAGTGGAATTCTTGATCAGTGTCTTCATGTTAATCTCGTTTCAGACTCTCTGCGTCAGGTCAGGCTGCCTGCATCAGCAGCGGAACGATGCTTTCCCCGCAACACAGGTCCGCACCGCCTCACACTCCCGACCAACGACAACTTTCCAGACATCTTCGCATACTTCGCCGGGCAGGAACTGACTCTGCCCCACAACAACAGGCGTTCACTCACCACAGTCCAGGCCGTAAAACCCAATCGCTGTCTCACCAAACAACTGACGTTCCTCAGCCTCTGAAAGACGCCCGACGCACTCCTGTAACGCCTGTCGCACCTGGCCGTAGTCGGCGGCCAGCTCACACACCGGCCAGTCGGAACCGAACATGCAGCGATCCACACCGAACGCTTCCAGAGCCGTCTCGACATAAGGGCGCAGGTCAGCTGGGGTCCAGTGTGCCCAGTCAGCCTCTGTTACCATCCCGCTGAGCTTACAGAAGAGATTCGGAAACGCAGCAGCCTCGCGAATCTCACGCTGCCACACTTCCAGCGCACGTTCTCTGATCCGGGGTTTGGAAAGATGATCAATC
>JALRDR010000778.1 GCA_023262145.1 Planctomycetaceae bacterium
TGCCGCCGTGCTGCAGCGGGCGACGCCGCGCCCTGTCTGCTCTGACTGCCCGAGCAATGCCATCGGTCCAGACGGCCGGGATGGATGCGCCGCAGTACAACAGCAGCCGATCAATGCAGGTCTGCTGCCTGCGAGGCGGGCTGAGTCGACGGAACTGGAGTGATGGCGGCGTCTCCTTCAGTGATGCGAATGACCTGGTCCGCCGCGATATGCTGAAATATCTGCACACTGCGTGCGTCGTCCGGCCATTCGATCTGAAGTTCCTCCACCATCGTGGCTGCGCCAATTCCGATCTGCTGACGAAGTGGATTGGCCCCGAACGATCCGCCACTGTTGACGTGACGATAAACAAAACGCTGTTCTTCGCCGTCACGAATTGTCAGCCGGATCCGGGCACCGATGGCATCTCGATTTGACTGGACTCCTTTGAGCTGGACAGTGAGCCAGTGGTTGCCGGACCCTGGATTGCGAAAGAAGGCGTTGCGGAACACGTCACCAGCGAATGCTCCGCCCAGCTGAATTGCGATGTCCTGATCACCGTCCTGATCAAAGTCCGCAAATGCCACTCCATGTCCTTTCTGCAGGTGCCCTGTCCCCGTCAGGGCTGTGACATCAGAGAATCCAAGGCCGCGCTGGTTGTAGAACATGAGATTCGGCATCAACGCCTGATAGGGAATATCTCCGGTTCCCAGATAGAAGTCGAGGTAGCCATCGTGATCCAGATCGCCGAAATTCGCACCCATGGGCTGGATCACGCGATGCAGGCCCACGGCATCCGTGACATCCTGAAATCCACCCTTTCCGTCGCCGCGGTACAGATGCAGTCTTTCCACCGCGCTCTCCTTGCCCAGATAGTCGAGTGCAATGTCATCGGCTGAGGCGGCGTAGCTGGTGGCGAACAGATCCAGTACTCCGTCGTTGTCGTAGTCCCAGAACCAGCTGGTGAAGCCACGCTCCGGCTTGTCTGCGTTGCATTCCTCGGCGACATCATGAAACGTGCCGTTGCCCTCGTTTCGGAACAACAGGTTCGGAGCATCAAGACATGAAACGTACAGGTCCGGATCTCCGTCGTGATCGTAGTCGCCCCAGACAACGCCCTTCACAAAGTGATTCACTCTGATCCCGGCAATGGAGGCCACATCAGTGAAATGACCCTTGCCGTCATTCTGAAACAGCTGCGTGAACGCCCGCTCATTTCCAACACACAGATCAAGGTCTCCGTCAAGGTCGTAGTCCGCCCAGGCGGCAGTCTGAGTGGCTGCGTTGGGCCAGGCCTGCGATTCCACTGCAATTCCGGAAGCGAAGCTGACGTCACGGAACCCTTCCGATCCGCGATTTTCCAGCAGTGAATTTGGCTGCTGTCCCGAACCCTGCAGCCATGCTCCACGCAGAACGAGCACATCAATCAGGTCATCATTGTTGTAATCAGCCTGAATCAGATTGAGCCCGCCTGTGATTCCCAGCAGTCCCGCAGACTTAGTGATCTCATGAAAGCCTCCCTGTCCGGTGTTCTGAAAAAGTCGCAGCTGTCCTGCCGGGTGACAGTCAGATACCATCAGGTCGATCCAGCCATCGTTGTTGAAGTCTTCCGCAATCAATCCTCCACTCAGGCTGAGCACGTCGACGCCGATTTCTGCGGCAATGTTTTCAAAGCGAGCCAGCGGAGCTGTCCTGTCAAATCCTGTGACCGGGATTCGGAGCGGCTGTGGAACCCCCTCCGGATACTCACCGACTGTCATCGCAGCAATATTCAGCAGCCACTGTGCTGTGAGGTTCTGAGGCCGACGACTCAGCAGCATCTGCAGATAGTGCATAGCCTTCTTCGCGGCGTCCGGATTTGCATGGATTCCGCTCAGCGGAACCGGAAACAGACAGGTCTCCGCGATTTCTGAATCAAGGCAGTTGTCGACTTCGGCCTTCCGCAGCCATCCCAGTGCCGCCATGAGCACAATTGTTTCGGCAGATTGCTCTGTGGATGGCACCAGCCCCTGAGTGACGAGTCGAACAGATTCTTCCAGATGCTCAATGGCCTGCTCGTTCC
>JALRDR010000945.1 GCA_023262145.1 Planctomycetaceae bacterium
TGGTTCTGAGCAGAACGGAATCTGCCATGCGCAGGCTGTCTGACCTGATCTACATCTCTCTCCTGCTGGCGCTCACGCCGATCATCCTGTATCGCGTACTGCGTCATGGTCGTTACAAACGCGGTCTCCGGGAGAAACTGCTGGGGCTTTTGCCGCGCCCTGAAAAGGGTCCTGACGACATCCGCCCCCTCGTCTGGTTTCACGCTGTCAGCGTCGGAGAAATCATCCAGCTGCAGAAAGTTGTGCAGCAGTTTCGGGAAGACACTCAGGACGGCTGTGAGATTCTGATCACAACGTCGACCGACTCCGGATTTGATCTCGCCAGCAGTCGCTTCCCGGACTGCACCGTGACATGGTTCCCGCTCGATTTTTCATGGGCGGTTTCCAGTGCCCTTCGCCGAGTCAATCCGGATCTGGTGGTGCTCATGGAACTTGAACTCTGGCCCGGGTTTCTCTCCGCATGCAGTGCCCGGAAGGTTCCGGTTGCCATTGTCAATGCTCGTCTGAGCGAACGCAGCTGCGGACGCTACCAGCTGATTCGACGCTGGATGAGCCCCGTGCTCAGCAGACTCGCTCTGGTCGCTGCACAATCACCTGCAGCGGCCGCACGACTTCGCTCGCTCGGCGTTCGCGACGAAGTGCTGCATGTCACCGGTTCCATCAAGTTCGACGGTGTACAGTCCGATCGGAGCAACTCTGCCACGACGCGGCTCCGCACGTTGCTGGCAATCCCCGAGGGTGCTCCGGTGCTTGTCTGCGGCAGCACCCAGGCCCCCGAAGAACAGCTCGGACTGAACGTCTGGCAGCAGCTGCAGCAACAGGTGCCCGATCTGCACCTGATCCTTGTGCCAAGACACCAGGAACGCTTTGAACAGGTCGCTCGACTGGTACAGGATTCCGGTCTGACCCTGCTGAGACGTTCGGCGGCCGACACGCATACCAAAGGCTCCGGGCCTCGAACCGTACGGCTGCTGGATACAATCGGTGAACTTGGCGCCTGCTGGGGACTGGCTGACATCGCCTTTGTCGGCGGCAGCTTCGGCAGCAGAGGTGGACAGAACATGATTGAACCGGCGGCGTACGGTGCTGCCGTAATGTTCGGCCCCCGGACCCGAAATTTTCGTGATGTTGTGCGAATTCTTCAGGACGCAGACGCCTGTCGCGAACTTGCAGACGAAGCCGATTTCAGCACTGCCATGCAGGAACTGCTGCAGGACCCCGCTCGACGCAACCAGCTTGGCCACAATGCAGCGGCAGTGGTGAGCAGTCAGCAGGGGGCTGTTAACAGAACGTCAGCAATGCTGCTTGCCCTGCTGCCGATGAACTCTCAACGCGCCCGAGCCGCCGCGTGAACAGAACCGGGCTGCTGCCGACGATACTCGGAGAACCACAGGGTCACAGCGGATGTAATCTGGCAACTCAGCCCTCGGCGACATTCACAAACACTTTGAGTGCTTCCTTGTCTTCCACGAGCAGACGCATCATTTCGGCATAGGAATCCAGACCATTCACCGGAGTTGTGAGGATCTTTTCAAGTACACCGGGCCATGTCATTTCACCCAGCGCCAGATCGGAAATCCCTGACTCAAAGTGTCGGAAGTTGGCATTCACGGAACCGATGAGCATCTTGTTGCCCAGTACCCACTGCAGATTGATTGCGTCACCGGGCACCTCAACTTTGCGATTGCCGCCGGTAATGCTGGTCCACACCATGCAGCCGTTGTGGCCAAGTACCTGCATCGCATCAAAAGCAACCTGACTGTTTCCCGTTGCTTCAATGATCAGATCCGGGCGGCCGTACTCCGCTGCCACATCATGCAGAGTACGTTCGCGAGTACTGATGTAGGTTGCTCCCATGCCCGCTGCAATTTCGGATTTCAGATTCGGAGCTTCTCCGCGAGCCATCGTCAGCACTTCCAGACCTCGCAGTCGCAGAACGAGTGTGCTGAGCAGACCGATCTGGCCGGCCCCCATGACCCACGCACGCTGCGGATTCCAGACCTGCAGACGTTTCTGAGCCAGATAAGCCTGCTCCACGGCCTTGGCTGCACAACTCATCGGTTCCGCCAGAACATGCAGCTTCTTCAACCCCTGCGGCATACGGACGATGAACTCCTCGTCGTCCACAAAGTACTCGGTCAGAAATCCATGGCGCAGATTGATGCCGCGCTCATAATAAACTTCTTCACTGGTGATGTCAGAACGACCGATGCTGTCGTAAACGGACCCGCCCGGACGGCGAACCGTACAGGTCACGTAGTCACCAGGCTGCACCCGGCGAACTTCAGGTCCCACCGCCTCCACGATACCGAAACACTCATGCCCGATGACGAGGAAATCGTAGCCCTCTGGTGCATTCCCGTACTGCGCTTCGTTGATCTCCCGGTCGGTTGCATCAACGCCGACTTTCAGTACCCGCACCAGTACTCCTCTCCCACCCGGAATATCCTCCAGCTGAGGCATTGGCAGTTCGGCAAGATGAACACTGTCAGGAGTCCCGGGACGAACGGCGATTGCTTTCATCGATCTTTGTACTTTCACGAAGCAGAAATTCCTGCTGCAGTGTGCTGGCGGGAAGCGGACGGACGCTCAGGCAAGCCCGGAATTCTACGACCAGAATTCCGGTATTCAAAGCCGATGGGCTTTCCTGCAGAAGTTCCGGAAAACTGCACTGGCAGAATGCTGAAACCAGACGTTCGGAACCCTTTTGACACTGCCGTCCTGACATAGCCGTCAGGCGATCAGGTCCTGCAGTACCTCACCGTGCACGTTGGTCAGCCGACGCTGGATTCCATTGTGATACCAGGTCAGTCGCTCATGATCGATGCCGAGCAGATGCAGCACCGTTGCGTGATAGTCATACCAGTGCACTGGACGCTCCACGGTTTTCCAGCCGATCTCATCCGTCGCGCCGTATGCTATCCCCGGCTTCAGGCCGCCACCGGCCATCCAGATGGAAAACCCATACATGTTATGGTCACGACCCGAACCAATTACAAACTCGCTGCTCTGAGCAAATGGAGTGCGTCCGAATTCTGAGGTGCAGAGCACAAGTGTGTCCTGCAACATGCCCCGCTGCTTCAGGTCCCTCAGCAAAGCCGCCACCGGCCTGTCCATTCGGCCCGCTTCCCGGGAGTGATTCGTGTGAACATTTTCATGGCCATCCCAGTTGATACGAGGCGAACCGAAGGAACCGCCGGAAAACAACTGCACAAAACGCACACCGTTTTCCAGCAGACGTCGAGTCAGCAGACAGCGGCGACCAAAGTCCGCAGTCTCCTCCGTATCAATCCCGTACATCTCACGGGTCGCTGCCGTTTCCTGATTCAGATCAGTGACCTCCGGAACTGCCAGCTGCATCTTTGCTGCCAGTTCATAACAGCGCATTCGTGCCAGCAGTTCCTGCTCCGCTCCCGCTCGCTCCAGATCCCGCTGATTCAGGCGATCGAGCAACTCGCGGCCGGCACGTTCCTGCTCCGGGGAAACACTGCGCGACGCAAACAGGTCTCGAATTGCCGGACCTTCCGACTGAAATGCAACTCCCTGATGCTGAGCCGGCAGGAATCCATTCGCCCAGTTGATTGTCCCGCCGGCAGGCAGACCTCGAGCGTCCGGCAGTACCACATAGGACGGCAGATCGTCCGTCTCGCTTCCCAGTCCCCATGAAATCCATGAGCCCATCACCGGGAACCCATTGAGACGAAAGCCGGAGTTTTCTTCAAATGTCGCCGGCGTGTGATTCGCTGACTCTGCCACCATCGAATTCACGATCGTCAGCTCATCCGCCAGCTCGGCAAGGTGCGGAAACAGGTCGGAAATCCAGAGTCCGCTCTCGCCACGACGGTGGAATTCCCAGTCGTTCTTTCGCAGCAGACCAATCTGGTTGAAGAATGTCTCAGGACGCTCCGACGCCTGCAGACTCTTTCCATGAAACTTCTGCAGTTCCGGCTTGTAATCAAACGAATCCAGATGACTCAGACCACCACACAGACACAGATGCACCACCCGCTTCGCCCGCGGCTGATGATGCAGTGCCCCGGAAACGGAGCCAGGCACCCCATCAACTGCACTGCGTCCTTCCTGCTGCAGCATTGAGGCAACTGCGGTTGCTGTCAGCGAAGAAGTGGAAAAACGCAGATACTCCCGGCGATCAAAACTGTGGTGATTCATCTCTTTTCCTCGGTGCAGATGAGCCCATGCCGCACTGAATCCATCCGTAATCCCCTGTCGGCAGAACACTCGAACAGCAGCTGACGCAGTCGGAGTCTAACTGTTTGCATCCTGGAAACCAAAGCACATCATCACTTAGCCGCACCCTGCCCACCGCGCTGCAACACCGGATAAATCTGCACCCGCTGAAAAATGGCACCCGCTGAAATCTCTGCCGCTCCCTCCCATCCAGCCAGTTCCTGCTGCTCCATAGGACTCAGATTCTGCAGATCTGAACGCATCAGCAGCTGCGGCTGACCCAGCAATTCACGGCGCTGCAGTTCCACAAAGATCGCCGGCTGCACCGTCTCTGCATAACCGTAGGAGCCGGGAATTCGATAACGCAGTATCTCACCCCAGTTGACGAGGACGTGAGTAATCCCGGAACGTTGCAGACGTTCTGCAATCTCCTCTGTCGCTGCGAGCGGTCGACGACTTTCATCAGGCTGTTCAGGGGGCACACAGAACCACTGCTCAAACAGACTGTCGTCAAATACCGTATTGTAGAGTAACGGGAATTCCGCATCAAAAACTTCCGCTTCACCAACAAGCAGGACCAGCGCGTTCTCCGGAAGTATCCTGTTCAGCTGCTGCAGATCCTGGCGAATTGCCAGTTGGCGAGCTTCCTGCAGGTCCATCAGACCCGGATGAAATCCCACCAGTGACAGCGTACAGAAATAAATATTCCAGATGCTGCCGGCAATCAGCCCGGCATTGGCTGTCAGACGACCACCCGCCGACACAACGTACTCATATCCGGCAGCAGCAAGCACACTCAGCAAGGGAATCATCGGAACCCAGAATCGATCGATCCGGTGCGTCAGCAGCCACCACATCAGAAAGCCCCAGGCCACAGTGCCGATCAGCCACGGCAGAATTCGCACACGACGGAAGGACAACAGTCCGGGAACACCCAGTGCCAGCAACAGCGGACTCACCCACGTGTTCCGGATACTCACATCAAGCGCGTGCTGCGGGATTCTGAGCAACTGGTGCTCCGGTGCCCCGTGCGCTCTCTGCCATCGCTGCTCCAGAGCTGAATTCCACTCCGCACCTCCAAACACTCCATACGCCATCGGATAGACGGGATTTCCAGTGTCGATCAGGTTTCTGAACAGCCACGGCCCGACCGTCAGCACAATTCCGCAACCGCACAACAAACTCGACCAGACTAACTGACGCTGACACTCTCTGCGCTCAACCTGATCACGAATTGCCCGCAGACGCAGAAACCACACGCCGCCGCACAACATCCCCAGCGGAAGAATCACCTGCAACAGACCGGTGTACTTACTGGCCATAGCACTCCCAAGCAGCAGCCCGACGACAAACCATGCAGCAGCTGTTCGCTGACCGGGAACGCGTTCAAGCAGGATCATGCTGAGCAGCATTGCTGTCGCCAGATAACAGGACAACGCTCCTTCCGCATAAGCAATCAGGGAGATCCGCAACGTCCAGGGAGTTGTCAGAAAAATCAGTGCGGAAATCCATGCGGCTCGCGTTCCCAGCCAGCGGAGTGCAATCGATGTGACCGCCAGCAGACTGAAAATCTGGTAGAACGCCAGCAACAACTTCCCGGTCAGTGCCCCCTCATACCAGTCACCCGCTGTAATCATCGCGGCAAGACTGAGCATCTCACTCAGAAACGGGAAGCTGGTGTAAACATTGTGAGGCAGATAGCAGATCCTTCCGCCCTGCAGCCACTCCCTCGGACCCTGCAGATGATACTCCCGAACATCAAAGTCCGTCGGTGGCGAAATTGACCCCAGAAGCAGCCAGCATGCCATTGCAGTAATGACCACCCCAACCACAATCCGCAGGGCAACAGATACCCGCTCTCGCTGTTCCGCCACCACCGTCGGACTGCACATTCCCAGCCATTGCCGCCTCAGCTGGAACAAACTGCAGGGCACACTGATCAGCAGCGGCGAAAACAGCAATGCCGACCGCATCATGCCAGCCTGCCCCAGCCATAGTGTCAGCAGGGAAAGTAAACTGAAACCACTGCTGCCGCAGAACAGTAACCACTCCCGCCGCCGAAGCGAAATTCCTGACAGACATGGCCCCGCAACGCTGATCCCCAGCGACACAGCCAGCACCAGCAACGCCAGGCATCGCAACAGGTGCGGAATTCGCTGGCTCAGAAACTGCATGCCGGACGGACTCTTCCCGGCTGCGACCGACTCCAGACCCAGCACACGGTCCAGTAGTGTCCCCAGAACATCCAGACGGCTGAGTTCCGTTCCGAAGACCGGCTGCTGGAAGAAATACAGCAGACTGCCGACAATCCACACCAGGCATAGCGACGCCAGGCATAGCGACGCCATTGTGAAATTCCGAACCGTCACATCGTTGCCTGCCTGTGTCGTTGCAGGATCTCCCGGGGGCCGCTTGTCCCGCATCTGAAGTTTCGCCCACTGAAGAAGCAGCCATTGGACGACCGCCTGACCTGCAGTTCAGATCTGACCCACAGCTCAGATCTGATCCGCCAGATGGTCACGAATCTGTACTGCCGGCTTCAGTGCTGGAAAAGGAATTCCTTGCTGTTAATCACTGCCCATGCCACGTCCTCCACCGCTCGCACGCGCTCTTCGCCAGCCTTGATATGAGCAAGTGCTGTTTCCTGTTCACGTGGCAGCGGAGGTCGGCTGAGCGCCGCAAGATACAGCATGTTCACAATCTCTTCATCACTACGACCTTCGGTCACCCAGCGATGGATGTTTCCGCTGTCAGAACGCAGTTTGTCGTGAACTGTCGGGCCATTGATGAGCTGCAGTGCCTGAGAAAGATTGCTGTCCGTTGACCGCTCGCACTCACACGGAAGTTCTCGCTGCGGCTGTCCGAAGACCTGCAGGAATTTATGACCCTCAGGCGGATCCACCAGTGCCACAGCGCGCGTCCCTCCCGGCATCCCTGCAAACTGCTCCGGCAGGCCCGTCACGGAACAGATGGCATCCAGCAACTGCTCGGCCGTCAGCATTCGTGTGGTGGCATGGCTGAAGTACACTTCATCGTCTGAATTGAACTGGTTGCGCCGGGAGCTGAGCTGATATACGCGGCTGGACATGATCGTGCGAATCAGATGCCGAGACGAAAACCCGCTGCTGACCAGTTCGCCGGCCAGATAATTCAGCAGTTCCGGATTGGATGGAGGATTGGAATCACGGAAATCATCCACCGGATCCACAATTCCCTTTCCGATCACATGCCCCCAGATTCGATTTGCGATCGATTTCGCAAAGAAGGGGTTGTCCTTACGAATCAGCCAGTCAGCAAAGACAATTCTGCGATCATCTTCTGCCGGTACATCCACGTCACCCTCCAGCAGGAGTCGTACCTTCATGGTCTGGCCGGTGCGGGGCTGAGTCACTTCACCGGAATTCTGTACAAAGATGAATTCGTCTTCCGGCAGGCCGGTCGCCTTGCGACCAACGCGTTTGAATGCAGCTGCCATGCCATAGTAATCATCCTGTGTCCACTTCTCAAACGGATGGTTGTGACACTTGGCACATTGAATTCGCACACCAAGAAACAGCTGAGCTGTCGTCTCTACGGCATCAATCTCATCGCGACTGTTCTTCCAGTACGCGGCGGCCGGATTCAGAAGCGTGTTCCCCGTTGCTGTCAGCAGCTGATGAACAAACTGATCCACCGGCCGATCTTCGCTGACGACTTCGAATAACCAGCGGCGAAATTTGTGAACTCCGGTGCTGCTGAGCCGTTTGCTGTTGACCCGCAGCAGATCCGACCATTTCATCGACCAGTACTCCGCGTGATCGTCCGATTCCAGCAGCCGGTCAACCAGCTGAATACGCTTTTGCGCCGTATCACCTGTCGCAGCAGCGAACGCTGTGGCCTCTTCTGAGGTCGGCAGCCTCCCGGTGAGATCAAGCGTTGCTCGGCGGAGGAAGTCGGTATCGCTGCATAACTCTGATGGCTCAATCTGCAGCTGTCGCAGCTTGGCAAATACAAGCTTGTCGATCTGTGTCTCTTCCGGAGGATTCGGCCATTGGAATTCCGTGCGCTCTGTCAGGTAACTGATCTGCGTCGTCGACATGCGATCCAGGTAGCGAGCCAGAATAGTGGCTTCGCCGCGACCTTCTCGCGTCACAACACCCGAGGCAGTGATCGCTGCAATACTCTCATCCGATGTATCAAATGCAGTCAGTGCTGTGACATCCCGCACGGCACCATCGCTGAAGGTTCCCAGGACTACCAGTTGCTGACGATCTGCCCCATCTCGCAGAACACGCGGTGGCGGGAACAGTTCAATGCTCTGCAGCTGGGGAGTTCCCTCCGGCTCAACCTTCATCCCCTCCGCTATCCACTGCCGCAGCACGGCGTGGCTGGGGTCTCCGTAGTCCAGCCGTCGACCACCTCCATGAGCAACTTCCATGAGCGGTTTTCGGAGCAGCAGACTTTCGTCCGGCTTGAGCACATTCACGCGACGATTGAAGAATTCTCCACGCAGTGTCACGAGGTCCAGCGGCGGATCGTACCCACGCAACGACAGCCGAAAACCGCCCTTTCCGGAGGGGCTGCCGTGACAGGCACCCATGTTGCATCCCGACTTTGTAAGCGCCGCAAGCACCTCGGAATGAAAGATCACCGGCGCTGGAACGTCCACATTCTGTACCGTCACAGGTACACTGGCCTGCTGCTCACCGAGGCGGACCGTGACACTCGCACTGCCATTGGCAACAGCTCGAACAACGCCATCCTTCACTTCCACAATGGCAGGATCTGATGTCGTGTATTCTGCCAGTACCGTGGCGTCGTGTATGTCAGTCGCCGCTGCATTGGCAGTGACCAGTAACTGCTGCTGACTACGTGGCCCCTGCAGTAAGACCTGCGAAGGAAACACACTCAGATCGCGAACAGGCAGTTCGGCAAATCCGCTGACTGTCAGCAGCAGTACTGCCGCAACCGTTTGAAACACAGACGAAGTCTTCATCGTGAACTGTTCCTTTGCACTCAGCAATCCGCCCAGCAGCGGACCACCCTTCTGACAGTCTGAAACCTGATTGAACTACTGTGCCGCGGAATCTGTCGCTGCCGCCTCAGCCGGCCTGGCCACCACTTCAATCTGAATGGGAGGCACCGGCAGTGTTCTCTCTGTATTGTCCTTTTTCGACTTGCCCTGCAGAAACAGCACGCAGGGACCAACCGCAGCATCTGCTGCTGCTGCAATCTTCACTTCCAGTTCATTTTCCGCCATCGATCCGGCTGTCACGGTCACACCCGTGTTGAGCTGATCAGCGGGAGCCGCAGGCGCAACTTCAATTGGTGTTGTCCAGCCTTCGGCACGAGTTGCAAGAACCTTGACGCTGAGCGTCTCACCCTGAGTCACCTTTAGCGCGACCGGATCCGAACGCAACGAAAATTCCAGCGCCGGAGCCGCCCCGACAAACAAATCGCCGCGACTGCGACGGCTGCGGAAGGCCTCGTCCGCATTCGTCGGTGGCGTCGGAGGTGTCAATTGAACTGACTGCACCACCGCTGCATTCTCTGGTGCCGAAACCGTTACCGACAGCCCGCCCCAGTCGTCGTTACCGACCTCTCCCGTTGTTGCGGATGTCAGAGTCAACGGCACTGTCGATTGCCGACTGCCAACCACGATCGGATCCATCTTCAGACCACTCGGCAGGTCCGTGAGTTCCACTCGCAGCGGACCGTCATAGCCAATTCGACGCAACGTCAGGACGCCGGAACTGCTTCCGCCGCGAGGGACATTCAGGCGGTCAGTCGGGGTAGTGACAACCACCGTGCCACGGTCCACCGTCAGATCCAGTGCGTAAAACCAGCGTGGTCCACCGCGGGAAGCCAGTTCTGTCACCCGGAGCAGATAGTCTCCTGCCGCAGGAACTGCGAATTCAATTTCTGCATCACGGGGGCCGGCATCATCAGACTGCGACAACTGCTTACCGGCTGCATCGAGCAATGTCAGCACGAGGTCGGCCGGACTTCCCACATCTCGCGTTCTGGCTGTCACCAGCAGTTTGCCGGCAGCCGTGGCAGTCAATTTGTACCAGTCCACATCACCCGGCTCTGCAAATGTCCCCGTCAGAGCAACAGCATCGATCGGAATCGGACTTGCTGTTTCCAGTGTCTGATTTGGTTCCTGCTCACCTGCAACCGTTCCATTGACCGCAAGCACGGACGCGAACCGACTGCCCTGAATTCCTTCAATGGCTGCAGCAACGGAAACCAGACTGTGTCCGCCTGCAGCCGCTGCAGGAAGCGGAATCTCACCCGCTGCGTCTCCGGCTGGCAGCATGAAACGCACTGCTGCACCAGTCGGGACAATCGGAGCAGCAACGACAACCT
>JALRDR010000958.1 GCA_023262145.1 Planctomycetaceae bacterium
CCGAGCCAATGCCGGAACCGGAGCCTGCACCCAGTCCGGAACCACCCCCTATGCCGAAACCAGAACCGGCACCCGAGCCAGAGCCGATGCCGGCACCGCAGCCACCGCCACTTCGCGAAGAACGTCCGGAACCAAATCCAACGCCGCGACCAGAACCAATCCCGACACCAGTTGAAAGACCAGTAATCCCGGATCTTCCTCCGACGCTGCCACCAACACAGCCGCCAGTACCAGAACCGGAGCCACAGCCGGAAGAGACAGAACCGCCTGCCGACGACCCGGGATTGCACTACGTCAGCAATCGCATGTTCTCTCTGGAATACGCCGTGGATGATGTTGGCCCATCAGGCGTTTCGGCGGTCGATCTGTTCGTCACGGAAAATGGTGGCAAGCAATGGTTCCGTTACGGCAGCGATTCAGATCGCAAAAGCCCGTTCCAGATTGATACGATGGGAGAAGGCACCTTTGGATTTGCGATTCGCATCAGGAATGGTGTCGGCGTCGCAGACATCCCTCCCCAGCCCGGGGAAGCGCCGGAAATTCTGATTACAGTCGATCAGACTCCACCGGTTGTGGAGATGTCTCAGCCTGTTGTCCGCAAAGGACGCGCAAACTCTGTGCAGTTCACGTGGCGGATTCGCGAAATCAACCCGGCAACCGAATCAGTACGTCTCGAAATGTCGGCAGCCTCCGGTGGGAAGTGGATGCCCATCTTTGACTGGCAGGCTGACCGAGGTGGATTTGAGATGCCGATTCCGGAAGGGCTTCCGCCGGCTGTACACTTCCGTCTGACAGCTCGGGATGCCGCTGGCAACCTGACATCAGCACAGACTGTACGTCCCGTTGTGGTGGACATGCACAAGCCATCCGGACGGCTCCTGCGAATCACCCCAGGTACCGTCGACTGACGCAGCCACGACTGTGTACCCTGTGCACAGCCGGCACAGTCCTGCTTCCGGGCTAACGGGATCCCGCAGCTGCCGGCTTTGGCAGCGGGGCAAAGCGAAGCACAGCACAGCCGTTGGTTGCTGCCCCGTCGCCAGCGGCCGCAATCTGCTGACGACCGGTGCCGGGAAGCACACGTGTCACGCCCAGAATCCACTCATCACCCGGCCGGATCGGCTGTGGACTCAGCTCCGACAGGGGCAGGGCCACCTCAAGCCGCCACGAGGCAGTTTCACTTTCAACGGCAACAAACCACTCCGGGTTCCACCGCCGCAGCAATCCACATCGATCCGACGTGCGTCCCGATTCATCGACGGTCAATTCAAACCCATTGCGATAGTCGCGATCCGTATCGAACAGAAATGTCACGCGGTCACGCGACTCATGGTCTTCATCCCACGTTCTGGACTGCACCTGACGAATCTGCCCGCTTTCTGAAGTTCTCTCCAGCACAGCGCTCAGATACAAATGTTCGCGGTCCCACGCCAGCATACAGAAACTGCTGACAGAAGCCGCAGCTGAATCACCACTCTGCAGCCGCAGCTCAGCAGCATTGACCCATACGGATTCCACCAGACGTGCGTCCAGAACTGGTGGCACAGGCACAGCAGGGATCTGAATCACCGGCAGAAATTCCTGCGGCAGCCCCTGCATAATGTTCATTTCCGCCTGAGCCAGTCTGCCGAAGTGATCGCTGCGAGCACTGAGCGAGGCCAGCAGATTCAGGCAGGCTCCCAACTCGCCCCGACGCCTCTGCATCGCTGCCCGAGCAAGC
>JALRDR010000617.1 GCA_023262145.1 Planctomycetaceae bacterium
ACTACTGGTCGCGCGTGCGCTCGCGGGTGTGATGCTGTTCGGTGAGAAGAAGATCGTCGTCTCCGCGCATCAGCAGGACACGGCGCGCGAGACGTTCGCGAAGCTTGTTGAGATACTCGAGGACATCCATGGAACTCCTGCAGGCACTTACACAGGTCCCTTCTGTCCCGGGCCGCGAAGCAAGAATTCGCGCCGCCATTGAAGCGGTGATCACAGAACGCCGACTGTTTGATGAGATTCGCACCGATGCCCTGGGTTCCCTGATTGCCGTGCGACGCCCTCGTCCCGCAGCCGTTTCCAGTACAGATGCTGCGCCTGTGCGTGTTCTGCTGATGGCCCACATGGACCAGATCGGGTTTCTGGTGCGACACATCGATAACGATGGTTATCTGCGTGTCAATCCGGCCGGTGGCTTCGATGCCCGCAATTTGTTTTCACGAGGCGTAAGAGTCTGCACAAGTCAGGGAGACTTCCCGGGGATGATGAACGCAGCCGGACCTCCCGTTCACATCGCCAGCCCGGACGACCGCAAGAAGATTCCGGAGGTCACTGAGTTTTTTGTTGACTGCGGCATGACCGGTGACGAGGCGCGGGAGCGATTTCGGATTGGCGACATGGTGGTGCTGGATGGCCCGTTCCGCGAAGTGGGACATTCGGTCATTTCGCAGTGCCTCGACAATCGTGTCGGCTGCTGGGCTGTGATTCGAGCCCTGGAGAATCTTCCGCAGCACAACTGTGAGATCCATGTGGTGTGGTCGGTACAGGAAGAAGTTGGCATGCGTGGTGCCATCCCCGCAGCGTTCGCAGTCGATGCCGACCTGGCCATCGCCTGTGATACCACACTCTGCTGCCGCACTCCGGGTATTCCGGAAGAGAATCAGGTCTCAGTGGCCGGCGATGGTGTCTGCCTGCATGTCATGGATTCCTCAATGATTTCTGACCTCGCACTGATTGAAGACATTGAGGCAATTGCGGCCAGGCATGATATTCGATGCCAGCGGGCGATTCTGCCGCGCGGCGGGCAGGACGGAGCTGCCATCCAGCGCAGTCGCAGCGGAGTCCGTACAGCCGCTCTGGCCTGCCCGATCAAGTACATTCACACCGTCAACGAGATGGCTCACCGGGACGACCTCGAATCCTACCACCAGTTGCTCACGGCATGGCTGAGAGAATTGTAAGCCATTCCTGTGCAGAGTCCTTCTGTGTCGGAACAGCAGCGGTTTCCGCTCACCCGTCACTTCCCATCCATGAAGACAGCTCGGAAAGAAACTGACCATCGCCGGTAACCGACGACAACTTGCAGCCAGTCACCAGCGGAGCTGGTTGTGGGGACACCATGCCGTTATGGAAACGCTGCGTGCTCGCCGCTGGCCGATTGACGAACTGCTGATCTCCCAGGAATTGCCAGCAGATCAGCAACAACTGCTTTGCGATACTGCCAGGGAACTGCAGATACCATTCCAGCAGACTTCCGCGGAACGTCTGCGGCAGTTATCCGGAAGAAGCGATACGCAGGGACTCCTGGCCCGGATGCAGGAATATCCGTTGGAGAAACTGCCATCCGCCGCAGATCTGGTTCAGATTTTACAGCAGGCAGTCAGCCATCCTTCCGCCACACCACCGCTCTACGTCTGTCTGGATCGGATACAGGATCCGCATAATTTCGGAGCGATCCTACGCAACTGCGACGCCGTACGGGCAGCGGGCATTATCATCGGTCGCCAGCAGCAGGCCGCTGTGACGCCACATGTTGCACGTGCCTCATCAGGTGCGGTCAATCACCTGCGCATCATACAGGCTGCAGAGCTGACCACCGCTCTGCGGCAGTTTTCTGCTGCCGGATTCCGCATCGTCGCAGCCAGCGAAAAGGCGACGTGCGACCTTTGGAATACTTCCCTGCATGTACCGGCAGTACTCGTGATCGGGACGGAGGCTACGGGGATCGCTGCAGACCTGCTGGAATGCTGTGACCTGCAGGTTCGAATTCCCATGCAGGGACAGGTCGGCTCGCTCAATGCCGCGGTGGCAGCCGGTATTCTGATGTTTGAATGTCGGCGACAATCGGCAGCATGGCTGTCACAGATCACGGAGAACGACACTCATGGCTGACCTGCCGGTCATTTCCGTTACAGAACTGGTTACTGCACTCAAGGAAGTTGTGGAAACAGCACTCCCGCAGTGCATCGTCGAAGGTGAACTTTCCAATTGTCGCCGCAGTCCCGCCGGTCACTGGTATCTGACAATCAAGGATGACAATGCCGAAATCGGGGCCGTAATCTGGCGCAGTACCGCCACTCGGCTGAAGTTTCAGCCAAAGGATGGGCTCAAGGTTCTTGCCACCGGAGCTCTGCAGGTCTACGTCACTCGCGGAAGTTGTCAGTTCGGCATCACCAGACTCATGCCACAGGGTGTCGGTGAACTTGAACTGGCCTTTCGTCAGCTCCGCGAACGCCTTGCCGCAGAAGGACTGTTCGACGAAGACCGCAAGCGTCCGCTGCCGACGATCCCACGTCGTATTGCTCTGATCACCAGCCCCGGCAGCGCTGCCGTACGTGACATGATTCAGGTGATTACTCGCCGCTGGCCCGCAGCCAGAATCGTCATCGTGCCGGTCCGCGTACAGGGGGCCGGAGCCGCCGAGGAAATCGCTGCCGCGCTGCAGCAGGTGCACCGAATTCCGCATGTTGATGTTGTCATCACGGGGCGCGGCGGTGGCAGCCTGGAAGATCTGTGGTGTTTCAATGAGGAAATTGTTGCCCGCGCCATCGCAGCCTGTCGGCTGCCGGTCATCAGCGCCGTCGGACATGAGATCGATGTCTCCATCGCCGATCTGGTTGCCGATCGCAGAGCTCTGACGCCGAGTGAAGCTGGTGAAATTGTCGTCCCGGCAAAATCAGAAATCCTGGAAGGCCTGCACGCCTCAGCCAGCCGAATCAGAACCGCTCTGCTGCAACAACTGGAACGCAGCCGTCTGCGTCTGAATGCGCTGG
>JALRDR010000077.1 GCA_023262145.1 Planctomycetaceae bacterium
CCAGATCATTTGTTCCACAGCACCGCGAACGCATTTTCATCGTCGGCTTTCGAGATCAGAATGACTTTCGTTTTGATGACATGTTCATTCCTGCTGCCAAAGCCGGGCCACGACTGCAGACCATCCTGCACTCTGAGAATGGTTCTGAACAACCTGAAGGCCACTTCACCGAGGGACCGCTGGCAGCGGTCAGCGATCGTTACACTCTTTCCGACAAACTCTGGCAGTACCTGCAGGACTATGCAGAAAAGCATCGACGCAAGGGGAACGGATTCGGCTTTGGGCTTGTTAACGGAGACAGCGTCGCACGCACGCTGTCCGCGCGTTACTACAAGGATGGCTCTGAAATCCTGATTCAGCGCCCGCACGGGAATCCTCGTCGACTTACGCCACGAGAATGCGCGCGACTCATGGGATTTGATCGCCCCGGTCAGCAGCAGTTCCGCATTCCCGTGTCCGACACACAAGCTTACCGGCAGTTCGGCAACGCTGTTGTGGTTGACGTCGTGGAAGCGGTGGCAAGGCAGATGCAGCCGTGGATCCCGGTGCATGACCACAGCAACCCACAGCGAGAATTGAGATTTCCGGGAGTGCTCTGACGGCCAACTCCCGGCCTGGATCAACCGACAGCTGTCAGCTGTCACCCTTCGCAGAGTTGTCGCCTGACGCACGATCCGCCGTATACGGGTTACTCGGATCAACTGCCCCTGCCATGCCTTCTCCATTCCGCTGACGCCGAATTCGATAGGGAGTCCATTTGAGCAATCCGCCCAGCAAACGACCGCAAACGAAGACCACCGCACAGAACATCGTGCCCGGAATCCAGCCCATGAACAGAGCGCCGACGGGCATTGCATCATCGAATGCAGCCTTTCCCGGATTCGGCATCGACTGCCATGCGCGATAGCCCAGATCCGCACCAGTAAACAGACTGACCCAGAAGATGCCGATTGCCACAGACAGGATTGCCATGGCTTTGAGCCCGCGGCGAGCGGAGGCAATCAGCGAGACAGCGGTTGCCAGAAGGCATCCGACGCCGAAGATCGTGCGGAAGTAAAGGTCAAAGGGTGTCATGGCCCGACTCTTCTGAAGCATCTGAGGCAAAAAACCGCATCGCCATCACACTCAGGCATCAGTGGCAACCGGCGGTACCAGCCGGAATCGGCAGGAAATCCGCTGGAAGTTCCGTTCCCACCCCTGACTGCCGGCATTTGCTGCGTTGGTGATGCCTGAAGTCACCACAAACACACATTCCGAACGTCCGGCTGAATTGCGATCAGCTGTCAGTCCTCAAGTTCCATCGATGGCAGGAAATACGGATTGGCCGATCCAAACGAAGAAGCCGCCCGCGCCCGTCGCCAGTTTTCCTGCCGCCCGGTCAGTCGCAGGACAATTCGCCCGAGCAAATAGCTGAAAGCCACGAAAACCGTTCCCGGCAACCAGCCCAGCAGCATCGCCAATCCCGTCAGTTGATCCTCGAATGCAGCCGGCGGCGGTTCGCTGATCGACTGCCAGGCCGCATATCCCTGATCCAGACCAAGAAACAGCCCGCCCCAGCATATGCCGGAAGCCAGCCCCGGTAAAAGCAACCTCATCACATCACGGCGACCGGCCGCGATCATTGAGAGCATGAACGCGATCCCACAAGCCGTTCCGAAAATCGGTCGAAAATACTGCTCAAACGGTGTCATCCAGGTCCCTTCCTGCTTTGAATTAACCGGTTTGTCTGTCGGAGCTGGAAACTTCGCCCAATCCGACTCCGGTGAACGGCCCTGAAAAACTCAGGCCGCTGCGTTACTGACACGCCCCCCACAACTCGAAACAATGTCGTTCATGCTCAGCTGGAAAGTTCCTTGACCAGTCACAGCTTGAGAACCGATCCCACGCGCGCAGTTTAATTTGCTGCCGAACAACGCTTTGTGAGACGATCTGATGCCATCCTTCGCGCCAACCCGTCGACTCTTCAGAAACTCAATACTGATCCTGTTGCACGCATCTTTGCTGTTCAAAGATGCTTCACAGGCGGGTGAAGAGAGTCCAGAACGTCCAAATATTCTCTGGATCGTCGCAGAGAATTTCTCAAATGACTTCGGTTGTTATGGCCAGCAGAATGTCGCAACCCCCAACATCGATGGACTTGCCGCGGCTGGCGTTCGCTACCGGAACGCCTTTTCAACTTCTCCTGTCTGTGCCCCCAGCCGCTCCTGTTTCATGCTCGGTATGTACCAGACCACGACTGACACGCATCACATGCGCTCCCATCGAGACGACGATTTCCATCTGCCCGAAGGAATCCGCCCGTTAACTCATCGTCTACGCGACGCGGGCTACTTTACTGCCAATCTCACGCACATCGGGGAGGACCGAATCGGAACCGGAAAACTCGACCTGAACTTCGTGAATGAGGGCCCGCTCTACGACACCGCCCAGTGGACCGATTTGCACAAAAAACAGCCGTTTTTTGCTCAAATCAACCTGCCTGAAGCGGAATACGACATCTACGATCGTAACTCTGCTCAAAAGCCACGCGTTCCGTGGGTGGGTGAAGAATGGCATCCACAGGTGGCCACGGAAGACAACGTCACCCCGCCGCCGTACTACCCTGATCACCCCATCGTCCGACAGGAATGGGCTCGCTATCTCAACTCAGCCAGTGGAGCTGATATCCGAATTGGTCGGATACTGCAGCAATTAAAGCACGATGGTCTGGCGGAAAACACGGTGGTGCTGCTGTTTGCCGATAACGGCAGACTGACCGCACGCGGCATTCACTGGCCTTTTGATCAGGGACTCCGAGTGCCGCTGATCATTCGCGATGCGCCCGCCTGCCCGGTGCTTGGCCCCGCTGAAACAGCAGGAACTGTCAGCAGTCGGATCGTCAGTCTGCTGGATCTCACGGCGACAACACTTGCCTTCGCCGGAGTTGCTCGCCCGGCAGGAATGCAGAGTCGAGTCTTTGCAGGACCGGAAACAGACCCACCTCGAGAGTACGCTTTTGCCGCACGTGATCGCATCGATGAGACCCTCGTTCGCATGCGCTCCGTGCATAATCAGCGTTATCATTACATTCGAAACTTCACGCCCGGAGCCGGCTTTGAAACACTCAACCGCTACAAGGAGAAATGCTTCCTTGTCAAACCGCTCATGAGACAACTCAAAGCCGAAGGAAAACTCACCGGCGCGGCCCTGGAACTGATGCAGCCATTCCCGGAAGAGATGCTGTTTGATACTCGGCAGGATCCGCATGAGATTCACAATCTTGCAGAGTCCTCAGTGGCAGAACATCGGCAGGCTCTCGTGGAACTCCGCACAGCATTAAAAGTCTGGACAGCGGAGACCGGCGATCGCGGACACATTCCCGAACCTCCACACGTGGTGGCGCCCTTCCTGCAGGAAATGCACGACTGGTTTGGGACGCCGGACTGGGCTGTCAGCAATTGATCGCTTGTGCTGGAACCCTGCCAGTGCGGCTGCCCTGAGCAATTTCCATCCGTCGCCGCCCGACATTCTCACAATCTGATCAAGGAGTCCAGTGGCACCAGCGGAAACGGATGTTGCGTTTGGACAACACCCGAAACCAGCTTTGCGGAATAGCCTGACGTTGCTTCGCAGTCTTCTGTGGAGTGTTTCGCGGAAGCCTTGATTCCTGCAAAGCTGTTACCGGATTCAGTTTCGGACACCAGCAGTTGGTGCGCCAGATACTCGTTTCGGCAACAGCGAAAAACGGCAACATCCATGGTCCCGGGGTTGTGCCCGTCTTCATCGACAGGTCCTGCCGCCAGCGCAACTGCAGTCCGCCACAGGGCGGACTGACTGGCAATCGCTGCCACTGGAGCGATCAACTCTGCTGGTTCACATGGGGCACCTGCTTGCTGCCCACCTGGTAATTTCGTCGCCCATTCTGCTGCAGAGATTCAGCAGTTTCACCTGCTGGTCCTGCATCGCAGGTCTCGCTGTCTGGACCGCCACAATCATTCGACGAGGTGGGCCTGCTCAACATTGGGATCGCGGCAACTGGGTATTGCTGATCTCCAGCACGGCGTTGCTGTTCCCAGCGGTGCTGAGCCTGACATACGGATCCTGGTGCCCACTGTTCGCCCTGTTTCTGGCTGCCCTGCTCGTCGGCAGATCAACCCGAACAGACCTGTCGCCAGTTTCTTACTTCGTTCCTGCTTCACCATGGCTACTTCTGGCCGGACTGCCCGAAGGGCTTTCCCTGCAATTTCGCACCATCGTAGCGGACGTCGTCATACCAGACGCACCGAAGTAACAGAGTGCTTTTTTAGTCGACAGCCTTTTTCCAGACTCCCTCGACATTCTGTAGCTGCTCAGCATTATTGTCATCCTCGGCCGCCGCTCAACGCTTCAGGTCTTCGCAAGTCTGGTTCCGATCACTGTGCTCGTCATTTCAGTCGCTGTCGCTGGGTTTCTGATCACTGCAGCTGGCAGCTCGCTGACCATTCCCCCGCAATCTCTGGTAGCGGTTCTCTCCTGCTGCCTGATTACGTTCTCACCCGCGCTGATGCTCATGAAAGACATGGTCTCCCGTCGACTGCGGCCTGCCGGCTTCTCTGGCGCTACAGCAAGTGCAACTGACTTTCAACCGGCTCAGCGGTATCGGCAATTTCCCGCAGACAGGGGAGGCGATGATGCTGACAGTAGCTCTGATCTCGCCCTGCTCTCCCGCATTTCCCGGACTTTCAGCCCGGTTGCGGCCCTGATCGCACTACTCGGACTCGGCTTTGCCGGTCGCTGACAGATTCCGGCACCAGGGCCCGACCTTCCCGCACCACGACCTGTCATAGTTGTATTGTTGAACTCTACAGGCCTGATCTGTTCGGATCCCGGAAAACAGAGTTCTGTTCCTCGGTTGCCTGCCTGTTCGTCAATCATCGGTCATTATTCGGTCTGACCATCTGACAGACGCGTTTCCAGCCATCCCGGTATCTCTTTTGAGAGCATTACCGCCAGTGCTTCGGTCGCCTGCCGGGTGAGATGGCATTCATCGATGAACACCTGATCTGCCTCGACAGCATTGATCATCTGACCAACTGGAACATACGTCTGACCTGCCCTCTCAACAACCATTCTTGACTTCGCTGCCCGTGCTTTTGCGACATCCCGGACTGTGCCATTTTCCCCAACGGCATAGCACACGGCAGATTCCTGCTCCGCAATGAAACGACTGTCCTCGGGGCCTGGGTTCTGCAGATCCCAGACACCTGGACAGAAGCCAAAAGCGTAGCGAATTATGGCATTTGACAAGTTGGTGCAGGTCTGCTCAAGATCACCAAAAAAACGCGTCTCAGGAATGTACTCGGCGTTCAGCCACATCGAATCTGCGAACACCCCGACACCTTGCACCCTCAGCATTCCAACGTGAGAAAAGCCAGCCAGCACCAGATCGCTCGCACTGAACTGAAGCTGCCCATCAATATCTGGCTGACCGAAGTAGCGAGCCGGACTTTCGCCGTACCAGACCTCATTGTAGCCATTGAAGCTGATGACAAGGTCGGGTTCCCAGTATGGAACTGCTGTCACAGTTTCCACGAGTTCATTCATCTGGAATTTGCCAGGGAAGGCAATGCACAACACCTCCCAGTTGCGATCAGGGTATTCTTCATGCAGGTACTTTTCGAGCAATGCTGAGAGGCATTCGTTGTCCTCCAGAAGATGCCCCCACATTGTCGAGGCGCCATTCATCAGGATTCGAGTAACGTCAGGTTTCTTTCTTTGCGCAAAAGAGTTATTGCGAAAGTCCTTTACGGTTTCGAGCAGCCGCGGCTGCTCAACAAAACTGCCTGTCGGGCGGTAAGTAAATACCGGGTGTAGCTGCGAGATGAAAACAGTTTCCGGCAACTCCTGATGATGCTCAATCAGGAACGCAGAACCGACGTCGATACTGAGCAGAACGAGGCAGACCAATCCCAGCGAGAACGACTGCCGAGGTGTAATGAAACGGCGGCAATGAGAGCATTGAAGCAGCGTCTCGTAGAGTCGGCCACCAGTCCCGCAGAATGTCGTCGTCGAACACTGTACCGAGCGTGATATCGAAACTCGCGCAGCAATGATGCTGGGCCCTGAATTTCGTCTGCACAAACCGTACAAACTTGTCGACCTTAAACCTGCGTATGGAGAACTATTCCAGGACAAACTCGGCGAATTTGACTTCTGGGGTTACACCGATATGGATGTTCTCTACGGTGATCTGAAGTGCTGGTTCACCGACGATTTGCTTCATCAGTATGATGTGATCACCACCAGTGATCGAATTCTGGCAGATCATCTCACACTCATTCGAAACGATCCGGACAACTGTCGTCTGTATCGAATTCCAGAGAACTACATGGAAGTCCTGTTCGATGAAAAAGCCCATGGCTATGACGAACAGGGATTTAATCGCTGCATGCCCCAACTGGCTCAGAACAACCAACTCAGGCTGTTTCAGAAAAACCTGAAGGAAGAGGACATGCTTATGCGTCTGAATGGACGCCCCCGATTTCTGATTGTCTGGTGAAAGGGTACCCTCTATGACATTACAGGTCTTCGTCGAATTACTCACTTCCACTTCATGGAAAGCAAATGGCAGGAGCAGTTTCGGATCGATGAGTTCCTTGAGAGTTGCACGACAATCTGTGCAACTCCCGAATCAATCAGGTGCATCGCGGGACCTCTTGAGCCCGCTTTAATCCTTATGAAAGCAGTTCAGTGTGTGCTGCTTGCCACTCCTTTCTACCTCAGAACTGCTGTCCGTCCTCTCCTGCGACTGGTTCGTCGCCTCAGAAAACCCTCGAGGCGGCAGTGATCAGCCAATAACTCAGTGAAATCCGCCTCGAACAATGCTGCCTCGCTTTGCAGTCAGACGGGAAATGTCTGAATGCAGTCTCCCGTAAGCCGTGTAAAATGAGTAATGGAATTCAGACATGCAGCATCGAATCTGCCTGATTCTGGTGTGGTACGGAGATTTCCCGGTCTGGATGCCATACTTCCTCAGGTCCGCTGCTGCCTGCCGGAATATTGACTGGCTTATTTTCACCGACAGGGACACACTCTGCACTGTTCCCGACAACGTTCGTATCGAAAACCTTGCGATAGCGAAACTGGAGGAGATTGTTTCCGAACATGTCGGAAGTGAATACCGATTCTCCGGCCGGTACTACAAAGTCTGCGACTTCAAACCTGCTTACGGTCACTTCTTTGAACCGTGGCTAAGGATTACCATTACTGGGGTTACACAGACCTTGATGTCCTGATCGGAAATCTCCCACAAAAAATCGAATCCATGCTGGATTCAGACCCCGACGTTGTAACCGCCTCTCTGTCACTGTTCGTTGCGCACTTTACACTTCTGAAGAACAACAATCGCTGCAGACTCCTCTACCAGGAATGTGATGACTGGAGGCGGATCTTTCTCACCGATGATTGTGAGATCTTTGACGAGAAGAACTTTGGTCGACACATCGCTCACCTGAGCGCGACTGGTGAGATCAAAGTCGAGCGAAAACAAATCGTCGAGGAGAATCTCCGATACTTCTGGAGCGGACGACCGCGGTACATCATACTCTGGTATCATGGGCGACTTCTCGCCCCGCTTTCCCTCAGGCAGCCTGGATACTTTCACTTCATCAACACCAGGTATAAACCGGAATTCCGCGTTGAAACTGACCCTGATGCTGATGCCTTCTACATAACCAATAAAGGTATTTATCCTCATCCACGCAGCCACAGACTACCTGCGATTCGTTCCAGTTTTCTGCTGCACCGCATTGACTACCATTCCATGGTACGTGAAGCAGATTCTGAAGTTTCTGCTGCTCAACCCGCTCACATCTCTGCGAAAAAAACCAGAGCATGGAAATGCTGTCTGACTGCGGCGACTTCCTTCCAGATGCAGCAATGCCCGTCCACAGGTTCAATCGGCTGGGACTTTCTCTTCGGTTAACGTGCCACGCCGGTCCTTCTGAAAAAGCCAATTGGGCTCCTCCCTGCAACCTCGCAGGGATTTCCAGAACTTTGACATCCACCAGTTTCAGAGGTTTCTTCAGGTCCCGTTTGATGAAAGCAATCACCCGAAACACAGGGATTCTGTTGTTGTTTGCGGCATTCGCGGTTCGTTCCAATGCCCAGCCGGCAACAACATCGTTCAGCATCGAACAGACAGTCGCGACTCAGGGATTTGCGGGGGGATTCTGCTGGGTTCACGCTCGTGCCGGCGTTGTCCCCGCAACCAGCCAGAGCCCTCCGCAGGTCATCATGACCATGCAGCAACTGCAACTCTCCGGCTCCGATGTGTTCTTTGCTCTGAATGAAATGCGAACGACCGACCTGGGAGCATCCTGGTCGCCACCACATCAGCAGCAGTCCTTTGCACGCATCCCGTTCGAATTTGATGGACACCGCGACCTCGAAGTGACCGTCTGTGACTTCACACCCAAATGGCATGCGCACACCGGCAGACTACTCGGCACAGGCCAGACTGTCGTCTATGAAAACAACGCTGTCCGCCACGTCCGTCCTCGTTCCACCGCCTACGCCGTTTACGATCCGTTGACGGCGACATGGTCTGCCTGGCAGTCACTGCAGATGCCCGAAGAACCTCGATTTCTGAACGCCGGTGCCGGGAGTGTGCAGCGACTGGATCTGCCCGGTGGAGATGTCCTGCTGCCCATCTACTTCAAGGAAATCGAAGCCACTCAGTACGCCACCACCGTCGTCCGCTGTTCCTTCGACGGGCAGACACTCAGCTATCAGTCGCACGGAAACGAACTCACCATTCCTGTCAAACGAGGGCTCTACGAACCGTCCATCACGCGTTTTGGTGATCGCCTGTTTCTGACCATGCGGAATGACGATCACGGCTACGTCGCCGTCAGCGACGGCCCCGAATCACTGCAGTTCTCCAGACCAAAAAAATGGACCTTCGACGATGGCTCCGATCTGGGCAATTACAACACACAGCAGCACTGGATCTCTCACCCGCGTCATGGACTGTGGCTGGTTTACACGCGTCGTGGTGCTGACAACGACCACGTATTTCGGCATCGCGCTCCCGTGTTCATGGCTCAGGTCGATCCGGAAAAACTGCACATCATCCGCTCCACCGAACAGATCGTGGTGCCCGAAAAGGGCGCTCGACTGGGTAACTTCGGCATCACCGAAATCGGCCCTGATGAAACGTGGATCACCGTCGCCGAATGGATGCAGGGCCCCGCTCCCAACCCGCATGATCCGGCTCCACTGGTGGCCCGCGGCGCTGATAACCGCATCTGGGTCACAAAGATCAGGTGGCAGCCCACTCCCGATGTGGCCATCCAGCGGTTTGGAGACAACCTGCTGCATTCGGCAGTACGGGTTGATCATGCCGCACTGGCACACACTGCACAACTCCTCCCCGGCTCTGACAGCATCGGGAGTGCCGACTCAGAAATCAACAGCGTGCTGAAGCAGCTTGACGCTGCGCTGCTGCAGACAAAATCAACAAGACGCGACCTGATCAAACTCAACCTGTACGTGGCCGATCACACGATCACGCAGTTCGCTCTGACATCCCTGCAGCAATGGTGCCCTGCGGATGCACGTCCGGCCGTCTGCACAGTGACCACCGCACTACCCGCTGCACGACGCTTCGCGCTGGATGCCGTCTTTGTTGCCAGGCAACCTGTCAACGCGCAGACGGTCACGCACCTGCTGGCTGCTTCCCCTGAAGCGAATTCTTCCCCTCCGTCGCCTCAGGCTGCGCTTGTGAGTGTGCTGCCGCAGGGTGATGCCGTCTACATCTCAGGACAGGCTCAGCCCGGCGAAAACTTGACGGCAGCCACCGCAGCCACGCTGCAGCAACTGCACGAAACACTGACGTCCATGAACCTCGGCCGCTCCGATATCGTACAGGTAAAGTGCTTTCTGGACCCCATGTCAGAAGTCGCTGCGGTCGATGAACAGATCGCAACATTCTTTGGAGACCTGTCGATCCCGGCGGTGTCCCATGTCGCATGGATCACTGGCGGCGGTTCCCGGCCCATCGAAATTGAACTGATCGCGGCCGCACCACTGACAACCACAACCAAAACGGTGAGCTATCTGACTCCGCCGGGAATGTCTGCCTCCCCGGTCTTCAGTCGTGTTGCCAGAATACACGGAGACGGCCGCGTCTATGTCTCCGGACTTGCCGGTAATGACATGAGCACTCCCGATACCGAAGTCCACACCGCTTATCAGAACCTGATTCAGCAACTGCGACCCACCCGCTCAAATCTGCGGCACCTTGCCAAAGCAACCTATTACGTGACCAATCCCGACGTCAGTACACGGCTGAACCAGATTCGCCCGCATTATTACGATCCTGCCCGACCGCCGGCTGCGTCGAAAGCTGTCGTCCACGGCACAGGCATCGCTGACCGTGGACTGGTGCTGGACCTGATTGCTGCCCCGGAAGAACCACCAGTCTCTGTGCTGAATCCACGTGCCGCCGCAGCCTCCCCATCACGACAGGTCGTCTACAAAACGATCGGTGACCGCCAGCTGAAGCTGCACATTTTCAACCCCGACGGACACCAGGCTACAGATCAACGGCCAGCCTTCCTGGCGATTCACGGCGGCGGCTGGAACAGCGGCAACGCAACGGTGTTCTTCCCCTTCGCCGAACACTTCGCAAAGCTGGGTATGGTGGGGATCAGCATGGAATACCGCCTGCAGAATCAGCAGCAGAATACCACTGTTTTTGACTGTGTCCGCGACGCCCGCAGTGCCCTGCGCTGGATCCGCAGCCATGCGAACGATCTGGGAATCAACCCCGAGCAGATCATCGCCATGGGCGGATCCGCCGGCGGACACCTGGCACTGGCCACAGCTCTGTTCAACGAAGTGAACAACAGCACTGACGACCTGAATGTGTCTGCTCGTCCGGACGCCCTGATTCTCATGTACCCGGTGATCGACACCTCGGCTGCCGGCTACGGTCAGGCAAAAATCGGAGACCGCTGGCGCGAACTTTCCCCCGTCCACAACGTGGTCGGTCAACTTCCTCCGGCCCTCATCTTTCACGGAACTGGCGATGACGTGACGCCTTATCCCGCCGCCGCATCCTTTCAACAGCTGTCACTGGCCGCCGGCAATGACTGCACACTGATCACACAACCCGCCGGTCGGCACGGCTACATCATCTTTTCAGACCAGGAATACCAGCAGGCGCTCGTACAGATGCAGGAATTTCTGCAGCGGCTGAACCTGCTTCCGTAATTCGCATGCTGGTCGCCGTTCCTCCCGTCCGTCAGACGCTGCACCTCCAGCTTGTATAACCAGTCGCACCATCACTGGCCAACGCTGCCCGAAATCTGCCGACTGCGGATCTGCGGACAGACCTGAACTCCGTGCTTCCAGTCGGTGCGCTCCAAAACCCCCAGCTCCTGCGGTGATTTCCCTGCCCACTCACTGGATCGTCCCTGCACATTAACCTGCCCGCTGTCCGGATCAATCGTCAGTACTGCAAACAGGCTGTCGCGATATGGGCAGGTATATTCAATCCAGCGATGTCCTGCGTGAATCTGTGCTGGATAACTCGTGTTGCGATAGTCGCCACCGACCCACTGGTAAGATGCCGAGTTTACATGCAGACACGGCACCATTCCGGTAGTGGCGACGTGGTCAATGTGAGTATGACCGTTCACGGCCAGCAGAACCTTGTCGGCCGCTGCGTTCAGCAATGCCTGTACCTCCGCTGCATTGTCAATGCAGGAGGGACCAGCAAGTGGCTGATGGGAAACTACCACGATCGGCCCTGTGATCTCGCGCAACTGCGTTTCCAGCCAGGCCAGCTGCTGTGCACCAATGTGGGCCGGATAACCACCGCGATGATGCGCTGGCTTCTCATTCGCATCCAGTACAATGAGATGCAACCCGTCAATCTGCTCTGTGTAATAGCGTCCCTGCATCCCCCACAGTTCGGCCACTTTGTCGAAGGAATGGCCGTCATCGATTTCATGATTCCCGAGCACATGCAGCGTTCGCTCGTGAGCATCCTCGAACGCCTTCTGTACCACCTCGTTCTGCTTCGTCGGGTAAGCGAAGTCACCCAGTTGCAGCAGTGCATTGGGCTGTTCCTGCTGCATCGCCCTGAGAAACACATCCAGACGCTGCGGAGCATCGTGCATGATGTCCTGATGCAGATCCGTGATGATGCCCAGCCGGACAGGGTGTTGCAGTGTACTTAATGCAGAACGGACAGACTGCGGCAGCACCAGCGCTGCCCCGACAGCAGCAGAACTCCGCAAAAAACTTCGTCGCGAGTTCGGAATTGCAGGCATTCGAGTTCCCTTCCCTGCGGTCATGCAGGAAGCAAATCAGGCGTGAGATCGGCAACAAAGGATACCATGACATCAGCCTGCAAACGAACCGTCACTCGCGACTCCGCCATCCTGCAACTCGATCCCGAGGAATCGTCCCATGGGAAACACCACCCGCTTGTGTGCTGACGCTGCAAATCTGCGTCGGGCCGATCTGCTGCGTTCTGACCTAGACAGCCTCTGATCGACGGGCCGCATCCATCTGCTGATCGTACTCACGCCCCCTCTCAGCACTGCCTTCGGAGATTACCGACAGTACCGGCCGTTCCAGCGAACCTGCCATCGGCCGCACTGCTATCGTCCTGCTGGCATAGGGCAGCAGATGAGTCGCCGCGATCGGGCTGGAATCAGAATCGGTCGCTCCCGGCAGCAGCAACAGACATCCCAGACGCACTACAGACGATGCCAGAAACACCATCAGCCAGGACGTGTAACCTGTCCCCAGCAGAGACAGCATCGCCCCGCCCAGACAGGACCCAAGCACGAGCGCTGCCGAATTCCCCAGATTATATAACGTGAGCACGGCGACCCGCCGCGACTGGGGAATACGACCAAAGAAATGCAGCAGCACCGCCAGTTCGTAACAGCCCCACATGATTCCACTGAAAACCTGGACGCAACCAAGCCAAACCACTGACTGACTCACCAGCCACAGACTGCTCATTGGCACAATGCCAATACTCCCGATCCACAATAACCGCGACGCACCAAATCGGGTGGCGATCACCGCCGCCCGGTTCAGTGCCAGAATCTTCCCCAGAAATCCCAGCGTGATGAGCAGCATGTATTCCAGCCAGGTCAACTTGCGGATACTCAGCATGAACGGCGTGAACCACGGCCCGGAAATATGGACAGCCACCTGCATGGCCAGCAGAAAGACAACGAAACGGCCCACCGGACCGGGGCGGCGAATCTGTGATACCACCTGGGCAATGCGGCCCCGCAACCGTAACGCAACTGCCGCTTCTTCCGGCAGCGGCAGCTTGTGAGCCCTTGCATCTGTCTGCTGCACCAGCTTGAAAGCCGACCACAGCCGTGCCGCAGTGCCAGCAGCGAACAGTCCTGCGAAAACCGTCGTACCGGCTTCTGTACGAGCACCACCACCCAGGAGCAACCCTGCGGTGCACAGTCCCAGAGCTACCCCCAGATGACACCAGCGACTGCGTGCCGCCAGAAACTTTGCCCGGATCCTGGTCGGTACCAGATGCTCAACCCACGTATTCCATGCGGGGCCCGTCGATAACCCGGCCGCCCAGTACACCGTTGCCGCCAGAAACACCAGCCAGACCGGAAATTGTCCGGCCAGCGCCAGACCACACAACAGACCCATACTGCCGGCCTGTATTGCGGCAGCCGCCACCACAAAGCGCCGGTACTGCCCCGCCCGGTAAAGAATTGCAGGGGCCAGCAACTGCAGAATGCTGCCCAGCAGGATCGGCAGCGAAGCCACCATCGCTGCGGAATACTCACCGAACCCCGCCGCCAGCACGAATGCCGGAATCCAGGTCTCCCCCAGCCCGACCATCAGACTGAATGCGAACCCATCGGCCCTGATCGCCGACAGGTTACGTCGCAATTGCAGTCCGGACGTGGAAATCACGACAGTCTCAACGCCACAAAAGTAAGCAGTACCCGAGCACCACACTGGTCACCCTGAGAATCCTGCAGATTTATCTGAGCTGCCCGACCTGCGACAATTGGAAGCTGCCCGTCCGAACACCGTTTTCTCAGACCTGACTCCGTCGCAGATCGGTCGTCAGCCCGGAACCGAAACGCTCCCCGTCACTCAGCCCTGCCCGCGTCTCCATAAACAAACTGGGTTTTCGTAATACTCTCCGGCTGAAACCACTTCAGCCGCTGGATTGCCTCAAACAGCTCAAGCGCCGCGGCGGCAGTATTTGCCGAATATCGTTCTCGCTCGTCCCGATAACGGAATGACAACTCCGCGAGCAGCGATTCGCCAGCCCGGCCCGCAGTCCACAGAATCAGCGCCAGCGTGGCACTCCCGTGCCCCGGCAGCGTTAACGCCGGCCCCTTGTACACGCGTTCGAATGCCGAGATTCCGTTGACCGCCATCAGCGGTGTCCTGTCGGCAGCCTGGTGCTCATCACCCAGCATCTGCTTCAGACCGGGATACAGATTTACCGCCTGCTGCAGTGTCTTCGGAGCCAGCCCGCAGGGGGAGTCGGCCTCGCTGCGGAAGGTAATCCTGCTGGAATGAGAAAAACGGCTGCAGAATGGCGGGGAAATATCTTCCTCGAACTTCCGCTGATGTTTCAGCCCGCGAGCTGACCGCAGATCCTGACCGGCAGCCAGATACCGATCCTTACATCGTGCCTTCAGCGTGAACTGCAGTTCATCTCTTGCCACACGACGTCGCAGCACCAGCTGCCGCCGCCGCAGCAGATGATCACAACTGTCAAGGAATGTGACCGTTTGTTTCTGTGGAGCAGCGAACGATCCCTGAATTGTGATTCCCACCTGTTCTGCGGTCTCCCGCAGCGCATCCCCCAGCAATCTCAACGCCGCGCGTCGATCTGCAAACCGCCCATGCTGCAGCATCACCTTGTACTCGCGAGATTCCACGCGTCGCATCCGGCACTCCTGCATTAACCAAACAAGCCCGGACCACAATGCCGCCGCAGGATCAATCAGGCCATGCCCGTGGTCTAACCTGCAAAACACCCAAAGACAACACGAATCTTCCGGACAGCCTCGTCGACTGAATGCCGCTTGTACTGGTTCACGCAGTCCACGACACTCCGGCTGTCCTTCACAGCGATCTGCAACGCGAGTTC
>JALRDR010000219.1 GCA_023262145.1 Planctomycetaceae bacterium
ATGGGCACACGCCGCAGCCGGTTCACCATGTTCAGACATTCATGGCAGGCTCCCGCCTGCCACCGGCCTCAAACCACAAGCGGCGATCCACAAAAAGCACGCCCCGGCGTAAGGCGATGGCGCTTTCGTGTCGCTTGTTCAGCATTCGTACAACGCGGCGAATGGAGGTACGGCAACGACACAAGCCGACGGTCCGACGGCCCGGATGCAACTGATCCGGTTGCGAGGTACAGGCGGGACGCCCGTGCTGGGCGTTTGCCTGAGCAGAGTATTGCGGGGTTTTTGATGACTGCATTCTGAGCAATCTCGCCAGATGCGGACCTTTGGGTGTATATTAGGGACGGATGTGGCGTCTCCGAGCGCGGACGCCCGGTGAAACGTCGCGGTTGCTCTGTCGCTCGTCCGCCACCTCTTCTTCCCGCCTGCTCTGAATCAAAGATCTCTGCCTGATGCGAAGTTTGCTGTTCGCAATCCTGTCCCTCCTGTTTGCATCGCGCCTGTCAGCTCAGCAGGTAGCTCACTGGGACTTTGAGGCACCGCTCGAGAAGGCATTCACAACCGCAGGCAAGGTCAACTTCGACGCCGCTGGTCCTCGCAGCCCGGAATATCCCGGTTTCAGCAATACCAACAGTGCAGTGCAGCTGGGGGGTGCGGGCTCACGGCTCATGCTGGCCGATCCCGGTGAGGACAGCGTCTACGATTTCACCAACGGAGATCAGATTACTCTGGAAGCGTGGGTGCAGCTGGACAAGGCCAGCGGCAGTGGCACCCCCACGATCGTCAGCAAAGGCCGGACGCACCAGCCCGGCTTTCCCACCGATAACCAGAACTGGGCGCTCCGCATTACCACCGCTGACGGCATGGGCAAGCTGAACTTTCTGTTCGCCTCCGATCCCAAAGCCGGCTCCCAGCACTGGCATCGCTGGACCAGTGACAGCGGATTCTCGCTTGATTCCGGCTGGCATCACGTGGCCGTCGCCTATCAGTTTGGCGAGCCAGATTCGTTGCGGGGCTGGATTGATGGATTGCCCATGGCTGGCACCTGGGATCTTGGGGGAAAAACGACCGCGCCACCGGTGACCGACAACGATGCCGTCTGGATCGGTTCTACGATGAATGGGGGTGCCTCCGGAACGCTTCTCGGTTTCGTGGATGAAATCCGTATTCACCGCACGCTGCTGGATCACCAGACAATCGCCGCCCGCTTCGATCGCGTGGGTGGGCCTCGTGTCCTGATACCGCTGCCGGCATCGATGCCCCATCTGGGCACACTTCCTGCCGGTGAAGTGGCTGTGATCCTCTCCGAAGGTATGCAGTCGGATCGCCGCTGGATTCATCTGGGAGAATCAGAACCGGTGGAACGGCAGCGATTCGCCTCCGATTCCATGATGCTGGGGAGGATTCCGGTGCGTTACAACGAGCATGGTTTGCGGACAAGCTGGAACGCCCCCTTGCTGGTCACTATGGCCACCGATGCAGAACTGCCCGCCGGCGATCTGGAACTCCTGCTCCGCGTACGAGCACTCAGCCGACTCTGGATCGACGGCCAGCTGATCACAGAAACAGAAGCAATCCTGAAACAGCCTCCCAATGGCGAAGAAGAAGTGACGCCGGTTTCCCAGCCGCTGGTGCCGGGGCAGCGAGTTCCCGGCTATCATCAGCAACAGCAGATACTCAGCGTCAACCTGCCGGAACTTCCCGTCGGCACGACCACGCGTCGTGTTGTGCTGGAAATGCTGGTGGGCGGTCCCCAGCTGCGGGTGGAAACCGGCGAAATCACCGTCGGTTATCGCACGCAGCCCGACACAATCTTCCATGTGCTGCCACCGGCCGGTGCGCCTTCGTTTCCGCTCACCGATAACGAAGTGCTGCCGCGGCTGCATCTGCTGCACGATCAGATCACCAGGCTGGAACGCAGTACACGGCAAAGGGCGGCAGCCTCCCGGCAGGAATACTGGAATCAGCGACACCAGCTGGCCAGCGAACTGGCGGCACAGCAGCGTCCACCGGTTCCTGCTGACCACGCGGCACTGCATCCGGTGGATGCATTCCTGAAGCAGGCGATTCAACAGGCACTGCAGGAATCTGCGGCCACCGATCCTGACCAGTCGGCCCACTTCCAGTCTCAGGTTCTGCCCCTGCTCAGGTCCCGTTGCTTCCGCTGTCATGGTGATCAGGACAAGGGCGGGCTACGACTGAATTCTCATGCAGGACTGCTGACCGCGGGCGATTCCGGAGACCCGGCTGTGGTCCCCGGTGATCCGGATGCCAGCCTGCTGATTGCTCGCATCAGCGGTGACACTGCAGGCGACCAGATGCCACCGGGCCCCGATCGCATGACTGCCGAACAGATCACGCTGCTTTCCGACTGGATCAGGGACGGCGCAGCGTGGCCAGCCGCACCGTTGCGAGCAGACGCTGTGCAGCAGCCAGCGCCCGTCGCTGACCAGGCGTTTCTGCGACGCGTATTCCTGGATCTGACCGGTGTTCCTCCGACGCTGCAGGAGTATCGAGACTTTCTTGCTCAGCCGATCGCGGCACGCCGCGGTGCGCTGATTGACCAGTTGCTGCATGACGATCGCTTTGC
>JALRDR010000224.1 GCA_023262145.1 Planctomycetaceae bacterium
AGGTTGGTTGTCCGCCAGCGAACGGGTGCTTCGATGGAGTCCAGAGCAGTGACCGTGCAGCCTCTGGCGAGGTTTTCGCCGGCAGCATTCAGAGCACGCACTTCGGAAAGAGCAAAGTTGTAGTCATTCGATCGAGTCGCCAGACGAACCGCAGTTACTCGAATAAACCGCACCGGACCCTCGATCTGTATGACAATGGCGTTGAGTCCGGGATTGGCAAAATCCTGCTGAGTGTGATCCAGCACGGTCTGGTATTCAGGATCGTCAGACGCACCGGGGGCCACATCGATCCGGAAACGCAGAGGGAACCCGAAACCTGCCCCGATCTTCGCATAGTCGTCATAGCAGGGATGCACCTGAATCTGCTGCAGAATCTGTTCCTTACCAAGATCCACAGTGATCCACTTTTCCCTGTCAGGGCTGGACTCGATCTGGCTGTGATATCCATATTCCGGCTGCAGCGCGGTGGGCCCGGCCAACGGCTTCAGCTTTTCAACCAGTTCCCGCAGATCCTGCAGTTCCTGGCCTCCGGCCGTACGGACTTCAGTCTCCAGCTGAGTCAGATCGGCGGCCAGCGTGTCACGGGTCCGGAGCAGTTCCACTCGACGCCGTTCAACGTCCGGGTCGGTATCAAACGGCCGATCAGCACGATCCACAGCAGCAAAAACCGTCTGCAACGCGTAGTAGTGCTGCTGGGTGATCGGATCAAATTTGTGGTGATGACAGCGGGCACACTGAACAGTCAGACTGCAGAAGGTGTTGAGCGTACTGCTGACCATGTCATCGCGGTCGAGATTGCGAGCAACCTTGCCATCAATCTTTGACTCCGGCACTTCGACATGCCCGATGAAATCCCATGGTCCGGCGGCGATGAAGCCAAGCCCCAGAACCCCGTCCGGCTCACCCGGAAAAAGCACATCACCGGCGATTTGTTCCTGGACAAACCGGGCGTACGGCTTGTCTTCGTTGAATGAACGAATGACATAATCCCTGTAGGGCCAGGCATTCGGCCGCAGCTTGTCCTTGTCATAGCCGCAAGTGTCGGCGTAGCGAACAACATCCAGCCAGTGTCGCGCCCAGCGTTCACCATATTGAGGCGAATCCAGCCAACGGTCGACCAGTTTCTCCCAGGCGAGCGGGTCCTGATCCGCCTGAAACGCGGCAACCTCGCGGGGATCTGGTGGCAGGCCCAGCAGATCAAAACTGAGTCGCCTGATCAGAGTGGCACGGTCAGCACGAGGTGAGGGCTGCAGACCCAGCTGCTGCTGCCTGTGCAGAATAAACGCATCAACAGGAGTCTGAACCCAGCTGGCTGACTGGCCGTTGATGACAGGGACCTCCGGAGCAGCCAGTGGCCTGAGTGACCACCAGTCAAAATCATCGACAACCGGAGGCTGCAACTGGAAATCCTGAGGAGCTGCAGCACCCTGCTGAATCCATGCTCGCAGCAGTTTCCTTTCTTCCTCAGAAAGAGGATCACCGTCTGGTGGCATCGCAGCCGGCTGGTCGCCATCGGGAGTAACGACGGCCAGCAGTACACTGTTATCCGGGGCTCCCGGGGTAACCATCATCGCGTCACGAAACTCCTGGGCTGTCTGCAGAGAAAAGTCACCTTTTCTGTCAGTGCTGTTGTGACAGCGCAGACACTTCTGCTGCAGCAATGGTGCCACCTGCGTTGCAAACAGATCATCAGCGGCAGCAGGCGCAAGCGCCATCGTGAACAGGGGCAACAGGAGCAGAAGGCGGTACACAGACATGACACATACTGTCCGATGAAAATACCCGGGAAGTCAGGATCAGAGGACCGCTGAGTTGTGATGCAGATGCCCTGAAATCATAACGCATGCGGAAGGAATCGGGTTGCTTTTTTGACCGTCACAGAAAAACAAAGCTCGCTAAACCGTCCGCCTCGGACTGACATCTGCTGCTGCGTCAACCCTCGTCCAGCCACTTTTCGTACACCTTCTTCAATGGTCCGGTTTCCTTTCTTTTTCCGGCGGGATCAGCGTTTACACGGGGGAACCGTTGCTGCACATTACCGTTCAACGGGATCAGCCTGCGCGATTGCTCGCCCAGCATACAGGCAATCCCAGGATGGTTGCCGATTCCACAAGACTGCCGAAGCCCTTCAGACAGTTTCCCCGGAAAACTTCATGGATGTTTATCTCGATCGATCTCAATCGGCGGCAGGAATTCCTGCGATCGTTCTCTCCCGGGAATTGTGCAGTTGTGATTCCGAGCAACTGCTGCAGGAGATCGCACAACTGCACGAAGCCGGCATTTCCTCCGTTTCCATTCGTCGCCAGCAGGTGGCACGTATTGGACAGGAAAAGCTCAGCTATCTGCTCGAAGATGCCGGGATCACAGTCAGCAGTCTGGGTTACTGCGGCGGATTCACCGGCACGCTTGAGAGGACTTTCGATGAGGCGATGCTGGATACCGCGCGAGCTGTCGATGAAGCCCTGCAGCTGAAGGCACGCTCGCTGATTATCCTTCCCGGAGCTCGCGGCAACCACACCTGGAAACACTCCCTGAAGTCGGTACGTATCGGTCTTCAGGGTGCCATCAGTCACGCGGGAGCAGCGCAGCTGCAGTTTCTGGTACCCACAGAAAGCCTGCTGGGCAGGAGTCAGGATGGACTTACAGTACCGGGCGATGTTGCCGAGTGGCTGGATCAGAACACCAGCAGCAGGGTGCAGTCATTGATTGTTGTTCGCGGTCGTGGCAGCCGACGACAGCTGCCGGCGAACTGGCAGCGATCGCTGCTCAGCGGTGCCAGCCTGCGAATCTGCAGCAGGTCCGAAACCTATGTCTGGAACCGTCGACTGCTGGGGAAGATGGTGAGTGCACTGTCAGCCGGGCAGCAACCCGGCAGGTCAGCGAACCCGGACTTCACGAATAACCAGGCGTGGGCGGCAAGCACATCCGAAAACGCCCGCTGACGGCGAGCGCATCAGTTTACTGTTCAACGTTGATCTGCTGTTCAGATCCTGTGGTATCGGGCTTCTGTTTCAGCAGGGAGCCAAGTGTGCGAAGCAGGATATTTGCCTGCCTGCCAGGACTTGCCCCGTCCGGAAACAGCGTTCCGCCTGCTGGAGTATTCGGCAGTTTCTTCTCCGTGGACTGACTGGCTGCGGGCACAAAAACGGCCGGTGCCTTCATCGAAAGCTGCGGATCGTTGATGGTCCCCGTGACATGCAGAGGCAGAACGGAATCAGGAAACAGTGCAGAGAAACTTCCGCCAATCTCGGCCAGATCCACTGCCAGCTGCATATCCAGAGAGAGATCAAATCCCAGCGATCCGGTAGATGCAATCTGCAGTCCACGGTTGATCTCCGGCAGCATGAACCCGGCACTCCTATGGTAAATCTCGTGTTCACGAATCTCAAAATCCACCGTGGAATCCTGCAGCATGGTGAGCTGCAGAGTCTCAGGTGCCGACAGTCCCAGCAGCCCGGAGAACATCCGGATCTGGTTCAGCATGTCCTGATCAGGAGTGGCAGCCAGTTCATGAAACTCAGCGTGTCCGGTTACCGGCAGCGGACTGACACGTCGGCTGTCGAGCGAAAACCGAATCTCATCCAGCCACACAGAAGCGGCTCCGGTCATTTGTGTTGTACTGGCGAGCACAGGTGCGATCAGCGTAAGGTTCTGAACAGCTGACTGTTCACTGAGGGAGGCATGATCCATCAGCAGACAGGGGTCCACCTGCAGTTCACGACCAGATCCGCTGCTGCGAAGAATTCTGCCTGTGATATCGATATGGTCAAAATCAATTAGTGGGCGCTCACGTGAAGACACCAGCAGCTGCAGACGCGAATCGAGGACTTCGAATTCACCGGTAAGGCCATCAGCATTGCCGGAACTGAATTCCGGCCACTCATCATCGCTGTCCAGATGAATGGTCAGCCGGACGTTATGCAGTGTGAGTTTTCCGAAATCGACAGCTTTTGAAAGATAGTGCAGCAGTCCGTGCGACGTGCTGCAGCGGCGTACCTGGCAGTGGATACCACCGGTTTCAGACTGCAGCACAAGATTCTCAAAGTGCAGCGGACTCAGCCAGCTTCCGCCAGCTGAACCGGCTGACATTGAGAACAGAGTACCGGGGACAGCCGCCTTCAGTACTTGATTTCGGAGTGGCGTCTTCAGCAAAAGTTGCGGGGTCACCGCAAGGAGCACTGCAGATACGAAGGAAAACACCGCAATACTTCGCAGAAAGCGAGTTCGAGGCCGCGAAGCTGTCGGCGAGTTGTCTGTGGGAATTGTCGATTGCTTGTCCGGCATCGGAAGAATCTGAAGTGTTTCGGAATGTGGGCAGGGGACCGGGCGGATGATGGTGAGTGGGGGGGCGAACACTCTCGTCTGCTTCAGCATAGTACATGGTGTGTTGGTGAACAGGTCATCGCGGCAAAAAGTGTGCCCAGGCAGGTGAGATATTCTGAGTGGATCGCAGGGTTGTCGGCTCAGGATGGACACACAGAGATTCAGGTGTGCGGACGACAACGAGCAGGATGAGCGGGGCGGGCCCTGGTAAGCAGTCACAAAAAAACCGGGATGGCGAATCGCCATCCCGGTTCTCACATTGAGCAGACTCTGCAGGCAGCCAATCGCCGTCTGCTCAGAACTCTCCGATCACTTCACCGTCATCAGGTGTGCACAGACGTCGCAGCACCTGGCGATCAATGTTCTCTGACAGGAAGTGCACAGAGCCATCTCCCATGACAGCCTGGCAGCCACCGGTGTGGGTGCTGAACGGCTCATCGTTCGGGCCGCAGTTGTTCACGGACCAGGGACAGGTCGGCGGTCCGCCCTTGGGTGCCTTGTTGTTGTTGATCAGATTGGTCTCTCCGGCACCAAGATTTGGCGGGCCTGAAACACCGTTTCCGGTGTCTCCGTCAGCCCAGCGATTTGGACAGCGTTTGCCATTTTTGGTGCAGTCTCCTGCCTGAGTCAGTGCATAGGCAACAGTGCTGCCATAGACGGATCCGACAACGGAAGCGTCGTTGTACTTGCCGACAATCTTCGCTGGCCGACCGGAGTCTTCGATGATTGCGATCGTTACGCTGGTTCCGTCGCTGACGTCACGGAATCGCTTACTGCCGGGGCTGGCCAGCATCCCGTCCTTGATCGCGTTTTTGGCCCTTAGGCCAGTCACCGGATCGATATCGATATAGGCGATTGGCATGTAGTCCGTCTGACCATAACCATCACCGCCATCTTCCGTGAAGAAGCCATTGCTCGGGCACAGATAAGTGGGCACGCTGGTGCGAGCCAGCAGGTCGTTGACAACACCTCCGTAAACCGTGGGATCTGCATTGTACGGGTAAGCGTAGTTCCAGCGGTTGGCCACATTGACCTGTTCAATAAACGGCAAGGCGGCGGTAAAGAAGGAAACCGGTGCAAACACTCGAGTGCCCGGTAAACCATTGGGGTAAATGGTGTACTCCCCACTGGTTGGCAGACGTCCAAAGGTGCCTTCGTAATTATGAATTGCCAGACCCAGCTGCTTCATATTGTTCTTGCACTGTGTCCGTCGTGCCGCTTCACGCGCCTGCTGTACAGCAGGAAGCAGCAGCGCTACCAGAATGGCGATGATGGCAATCACCACCAGAAGTTCGATGAGCGTGAAGCCCCTGATTTTCCCATTGCGTGCGGTCAGCGACGTTTGCATTGTCCAGAAATCCTCTCGTCAGCGAATCCTCAGAAGAAATCACCGTACATCGATGAAGGAACTGCTCTCTGAGTGGCATCAGGATCGTGCGGCCTGATTAAGAACCGGAGTAGATTTGATGAGAATAGATGTTTCTCATATTCGTTCGGATGAACTTCTGCCGGCAGTTCAGCTGCCGGCAATTTCACCCACCAGCGGTGATAGCTTCTGTCCAGCGGCAGCGATTTTCTGGCGGTCGACAATCGGATCACTGCCGGCAATTTCCAGCAGCAATACGGCCGCCTGAGCCACCGGCGATTCGCTGCCTTCACTGGAATCAGCAATCGGTTTCACATCGCTGTTGACCATGTTGACAAAGTGGTCCCATTCGACCTGATCCGGCATACCGGCCAGATTGCGATACTCAAGGAAGCAGTGCACGACCACACCGCGTTCGCCGTCAAGAGCGCCGCCGAATGTCCCGAAGGGAAGGGCAATCCAGCCCATGCAGAGCGCCAGCACCAGCCCGGCGAGTGTGCTGCCGACTCCAGCGAAGGCCATTGTACGTCCTTCCGGTAGTTGCAGGGGCTGACGCTTTTTCTTCAGCATCAGGGGTGATGTGCGTCCGGGTGCCAGCGTTGTAGCCGGGCCGCTGAATACTCTGAGAGACTCTGCGGCGACTGCACGAACCGGTGCTGCGGCCGTCTGTGGCAGGCAGGCAGGTGGGGTAGCGGGCTGCTGTGGTGGTCGCGGTGTCAGGGCTGCTGCAGGTTCAGGCCGTGAATCCAGTTCGTCGAAGATCTCTTCCAGAAGCTCTGCGGACTCCTTTTCTCGCCGGCGAATTTCGGCAAGGCGCTGAGCGTGCAGCGATTGTCTGCCGGAACGTTGCCGAGGCTTTAAGGGCCCCTGTCTTCGTGATGGACGTCGGGGGACATCCCTCTTTGCAAACTTCCGGTATTCGTCGGGCAACAGTTCGCGGACGGTGGACCATGTGTCTGCTGCAGATCTGCGGATGGCCGTCAGCTCTGTGACGGCACCGACCAGAATCAGGCTGCGGACCGCATCCAGTGAATAGAACTCAGAAGAATCCGCATGCAGCCGGACTTCATAGCTGTTTGCCGGCTGAGTGAGAACGGACGTTGCTGCCGCCGAGTCGCTGCGTGGAGCATCGTTGCGGGAAGACCTGGCAACGTGGACGGCGGGGTCCGCGGGATTCTGAGGGAGCTCAGATGCTTCTGAGTCGAAGTCGATCACGAAGTCATCGAAGGAGTCGGCAAACTGCAGAGAATCGGTGACTGCCTGGCGGAACACCGCTGCAGAGGAGAGCTGCACCCAGTTACCTGCACCGTCAGCAGAGACGAGGTCGTCTGCTGAGAGGGTGCCGATTGAGATCAGCCTGTTGATTTCCACATCTGTGGCAGGACCGAAGGCTTCTCCGAAAATCTGGTAGTACCACATGCCTGACATGATTCTTCCCTGTTAAGCAATTCGCACGGAAATGAGAGATCTGAAAGAAATCACGCAGAAAGATCGAAGTGAAACGGGAATTTGGGGTTAGAAAAGGATGAAAAGCTTGTGAAGACCGTGATTTACGATGGTACAGAGCAGATCCCGGGGAAGGCTTCCGGGCTGTCCTGATGCCCTGATTTCAGCTCAATCACGCTTGCGTCACCAGGTGGAAAGAGCGGAGAATGGGGGTCAGATAAGAACGCCTGCCGCGACTGGGAGTCTCAAAATGACGGGTGCCGCGCTCGAACGAAAACTCACCGTGGTTGCTGGCCGACTGGTTCGCCTGCGCAGGCTGCGTTGTCTCACACGACTGTGGCTCTGGGCACTGCTGCCGGTGATCGCGCTGATTCTGCTGCTGCCTTCGCAGCTGGCGGGCTTTCGTACGGAAATCCTGCTGCTGCCGTTTGTGGCGCTGGCCGGCACGCTGGTGTCCAGCGGCCTTGCGAAAATACCTTCGTTGACCGATGTGGCGCGTGTCATTGAACAACGCGAGCATGATCTGGATGATGCTGTCATTACAGCCGCAGAACTCCTGCAAAGTCGTCGCCGGACAGCCGGTGTCCTCGAACAGATGGCTGTCGACGATGCTGAACGCATGGTTGCGCAGCGTGATCTGTCCCAGCTGGTTCCCGGTCGGCAATTGTTGTCATGGACTGTGCTCAGCCTGTTATCGTTTTCGCTGCTGATTTCCGGAGCGATGGCCGCAGGACATTATGGTCGCGATTTGTTGCAGACCAAAGGTGTGCAGAATAGCGCTGATTCACAGACAGAGCTCGGCAGCGCAGCAGAACGGAATGTTGTCGTTGAACCGGGGGATACCACGCTGGAACAGGGGTCGGCGCTCACTGTGGTCGCCAGATTCAGTGCAGCGATCCCGGTCCAGGTGGTGCTGGAGTATGAGTCAGCAGCAGGAGCAGAGTTGCGTCAGATGGAGATGCTGGAAACCGTCGATGCCGGAGTGTTTGCTGCCCGCATGGAGCAAATCGCGGGCGACGGCAGCTATCGAGTGCGTTTCCTCCACAGGGATTCCCCTCAGGAACAATCGTCCGAACGCTACCAGGTGCAGACATATATCCGTCCGGCACTGCTGCAGATTGATGCTCGGTTGCAGCCTCCGGAGTGGTCCGGACTACCGACGGAAACGATCGAAGACGTGGTGCGGGTGAGTGTTACGGAAGGCACCGTGATCGGCTTCCGGATGCGACTGAATAAAGCGGTCGCCGTAGCTGAATTACGGCCCGCAGAAGGACCGGCAATCCAGCTGTTTCCGCTGGCCGAGGATCCAGCGACCGTGGCGGTTGAGCTCACCATGCGAGAATCGGCCCGCTGGACCATTTATCTGCGCGATGCAGACGGGCGCGAGCCGATCAACGAGGATCGACTGAGCGTGACGGTGCTGCGAAATCAGGCCGCCGTAGTGAAGCCCGTGTTTCCGACCACAGATACCAATGTTTCGGCGCTGCAGGAGTTTCTGGTTGAAGGCTCAGCGAGCGATGATTTCGGACTGCTGGATTTCGGCATCGAGTATTCGCTGTCAGGTGGAGACCTACAGGAGGTTTCCCTGCGGGAGCTGCCTGACGAAACGGCAACCGCGGAACCGACCACAGGTGCCGCCATTCGCTATGAGATCGATCTGGAATCACTCGGAGCGGCGCCAGATGACCTGCTGACGTGGAGTTTCTGGGCGGTCGACCGGGATGCTGAGGGAGTGGTCAGGCGCTCAACCAGTGATCTGATGTTTGCTGAAGTGCGGAGATTTGAGGAGATCTTCCGCGAAGCGCAGCAGCCCGGTGGTCAGCAGGGTCAGCAGGGTGGACAACAGGGCGGAGAACAGGGGGGTCAGCAGGGCGGTGCGGCAGAAAATCTGCTGCGTCTGCAGAAAGAGATTACAACGGCCACGTGGAATGTCGCTCGTTCAGCTGCTGAACGAAAATCTGCCGGCACACTGACCGACGATGTCCAGACGATTATTGATTCCCAGCAGGAAGCTCTGCAGCAGTTGCAGGAGCCGGCTGAAGATGATCCGGCAGCTGCTGCGACAGCAGAGCTTCGCGCTCGAGCTGCCGAAGAAATGTCGGCCGTACTGCAGACCCTTGCAGCTGCCCGGGAAGCAGACGCTGAGGCACGACTCGGCGATGCATTGCCGGAAGAGCAGAAGGTGATCCGCACTCTGCTGCAGATGCGAGCAGCAGAGGCGCGGGTTCAGCAACAACAGCAACAGCAGGGTGGTGGCGGCGGTGGTGGTGGCGGCAGCAGTGCAGCCCGGCAGCAGATGCAGCAGCTGGAACTGGACAATGACCGTAATCGCTACGAATCTGAACGACAGGCTCGGCAACAGGAATCAAACCAGCAGCGTGAAGAGCTGCAGGTACTCAACCGGCTGCGTGAACTGGCTCAGCGACAGCAGGTGCTCAACGAACGTCTGAAGCAGCTGGAATCCGAACTTCGAGTGGCTGAGACGGATGCTGAGCGTGATGAGATTGAGCGGGAGCTCAAACGCCTGCGGGACGAACAGCGGGAGATGCTGCGAGATGTGGATGAGCTGAATGAGCGAATGCAGCAGCAACCGGAATCCCAGCAGGCTCAGCAGACACAGCAGCAGCCATTCCGGGAACAGCTGCAGGATGCTCGAGAGAATCTGCAGAATGCCTCGCAGGCCATGGACGAGGGTCGACTTGCGGAAGCAATTGCAGAGGGAACTCGGGCGGAACGTCGCATTGATGATCTGAAGGAAGAATTCCGCAATCAGACATCCTCGCGTTTTGAGGATGCGATGCGAGATCTGCGACAGCAGGCGCGACAGCTGAACGAAGATCAGCAGGAACTGGCCCGACAGCTGGCAGGAAATGAGCCGAGTGAACAGCAGGCTCAGCGACCAAGTCTGCGATCTGCACAGAACCGGGAAGGGGTGGAAGAGGCCATACAGCAGCAGCGAGATCGGCTGCAGGAAGTAATGCAGGAATCGCGGGAACTGATTGAACAGGCCGAAACGAGTGAGCCACTGCTCTCGGAGCGACTGTACGATACGCTGCGCGAGGTACGGGATCTGAAACCGGAGGAAGCACTTGAAGCGGCGGAAGTGCTGGCTGGGCGTGGACTCTGGCCGCAGACGCAGGAGGCCGAACAGATTGCTCGACGCGGGCTGGAGAGACTGCAGGCTGGCATTGAAGACGCTGCCGATGCCGTGCTTGGAGGTGAGGCGGAATCACTTCGTCGAGCACAGGAAGAACTCCGCGATGCCACGCAGCAATTGAGTGAAGAACTGCGGGATGCAGCGGGTGAGCAGTCTGAAGACGGATCGGCTGGAAACAGATCCGCCGGGGGTGAGCAGGAAGGCGAGGCACAGCAGCGGGAAGGTGCAGGGTCAGGCCGCAACCCTCGTGAAGGCGACTCGCCAGAGCAGAACCAGCAACAGGGAGCTGGCGGTGCGGGTGACGAATCGGAAGCGCGGCAGCAGCCTGGAGAACAGCCGGCATCACCCGGGGGGGATCAGGGCGGTCAGCAGCCTGGTGAGCAGGAAGGCCGCGAGCCCGGACAGAGACAGCCCGGACAGAGACAGCCGGGACAGGGACAGCCCGGACAGGGGCAGTCGCCACAGGAAGGTGGACAGCCCGGTCCGGGACAGTCATCTCAACAGAACCAGAATGAAGGAC
>JALRDR010000337.1 GCA_023262145.1 Planctomycetaceae bacterium
GCCCAGGCCATTCTGAGCACCCGTCGATTGATGGGTCAGGGCGAACAGCTCTTTGACTGGGGCGGCGCGGAACTGGCAGCATTCGGTTCGCTGGTAAAATCAGGCGTTCGCCTCCGATTCAGCGGTCAGGATGTCCGTCGCGGAACCTTCAGCCATCGCCACGCTGCATTGTTTGACAGCAGGAACGGTCAGATGTGGATCGGGCTTTCCGACGTTGCTGCCTCCCCTGATCTCGTGGAAATCTACAACAGCCCGTTGTCTGAAGTCGGGGTACTCGGTTTCGAATACGGTTACAGCCTTGACTGCCCCGACGGACTTGTGATCTGGGAAGCGCAGTTTGGCGACTTTGTCAACGTGGCTCAGGTTATCATTGACCAGTTTATCGCCAGTGCTGAGGATAAATGGAAACGTCTGAGCGGCCTGGTAATGCTGCTCCCCCATGGTATGGAAGGGGCCGGCCCGGAGCACTCCAGCGCCCGCCTCGAACGATTCCTCGCCATGGCTGCAGAAGACAATATTCAGGTCTGTTATCCAACCTCGGCAGCACAGTACTTTCACATGCTGCGGCGACAGGCACTTCGCAGGTGGAAGAAGCCGCTCATCGTCATGACTCCCAAAAGTCTGCTGCGATCCCGCGATGCTTCCTCCGACATCAGTGAACTGACCTCCGGACGCTTCCACGAAGTGCTTGCCGACAGTACCACAGAGCCAGCCGCAGTATCGCGAGTTCTGCTCTGTACCGGAAAACTGTATTACGAACTGGCAGCAATGCGTGAAGAACAGGGGCGAACAGACGTCGCCATTGTGCGTATCGAACAGTTTTACCCCTTCCCGGCAGCCGCTCTGGATGAAGTCCTCTCAGCCTATCCTCACGATGCCAGAATCTTCTGGGTTCAGGAAGAACCCAGAAACCAGGGCGCGTGGGGATTTCTGCGAATGCGATTTGGAGAGCGACTGCTTGATAAGTATCCTTTCCGAGGAATTTCTCGCCCTGAATCGGCAAGTCCCGCTACCGGTTCTGCGACCAGCCACAAGATTGAACAGCAGACCATTCTTAAACAGGCTTTTGAACTCGAATGAGCACCCAGGAAATTGAAATTAAGGTTCCTCCGGTTGGTGAATCCATTACCGAAGTAGTGATCGGTGAATGGTATGTGGCCGAGGGCGGGCATCTGGCAGCCGATCAGAATCTGGTTGCCCTCGAATCGGACAAAGCCACCTTTGAGATTCCGGCTGAACAGAGCGGCGTCGTCACGCGAATTCTGAAACAGGCGGGGGATACCGCTGCTGTTGACGAAGTCATTGGCTACCTGCGGCCCGCTGAGGCCTCTGCGGGCGCAGTACCTGCTGCCCCGGCCACTCCTGCAGTGACTCCGGCTGCTGCAAAAGGCCCTGCCGCAGCGGCAAACTCCAGCGGACACGTGATGCCTGCCGCCGAACGACTCATGTCTGAAAAGAACATCTCCGCTGACTCCGTCACCGGAACCGGTCCTGGCGGACGGATTCTGAAGGAAGACGTCGTTCGCGCCGCAGCACAACCGCAACCCCTGCTGGCAGGTAATCGTGAAACTCGCAAGGTGACGCTCAGCCCCATTCGACAGACCATCGCCAAACGCCTTGTTGAAGCTCAGCAGAATGCTGCGCTGCTGACAACGTTCAACGAAGTCGACATGTCTGCTGTGAAGGCACTGAGATCCACCTATCGCGATGCCTTCGAAAAGAAATACGGCATCAAGCTGGGCTTTATGAGCTTCTTTGTCCGCGCGGTTGTCGCCGGACTGCAGCAATACCCACAACTCAATGCTCAGATCTCCGGAAAGACCGTCACTTATTTCAATTATTGTGACATCGGTATCGCCATCGGTGGCGGCAAGGGACTGGTCGTCCCCGTCCTCCGCAATGCCGAAAACATGAGCTTTGCCGACATTGAGCAGGCCATCATCGAATACGCTGACCGGGCCAGAAAGAACCAGATTTCTCTGGAAGAACTCGAAGGGGGAACATTCACCATTACCAATGGTGGAGTCTACGGCTCCCTGCTTTCCACCCCCATTGTCAACCCGCCCCAAAGCGGAGTTCTGGGAATGCACGGTATCTTTGACCGACCGGTTGCCGTGGACGGAAAAGTCGAAGTCCGTCCCATGATGTACATTGCTCTCACTTACGATCATCGCATCGTTGACGGCCGTGAAGCTGTTTCGTTTCTACGACTGGTCCGTGAGATGATTGAAGACCCGACTCGGCTTGTTCTGGAGGTCTGACGGACTGCTCTCCGCAACGGCCCGCCAGTACGGTTGGCATGCTGCAGATGCAATCGACAGCCAGCGACGGCTCCTGACAATCCCAACTCTGTCCTGGATACACTCCTTTCCTTTTGGCGCTGGCCTGGGCTGCCTCGCACGGAAACACCTGAATACTCATGTCTGACCGATTTGACCTGATTGTCATTGGAGCTGGTCCGGGGGGATATGTTGCCGCAATTCGTGCAGCACAGCTCGGGAAGAAAACTGCACTGGTGGAAAGTGAACCTCGCCTTGGCGGCACTTGTCTCCGAGTCGGCTGCATCCCCAGCAAGGCACTACTGGAATCCAGCGAACTCTTTGAAAAGGCCGTACACTCCTTTGCCGATCGGGGCATCAGGATCGACGGCTCACTGCAGGTCGATCTGCCGCAGATGATGAAGCACAAAGAGAGTGTCATTGAGACTCTCGATGGAGGCATCAGCGGGCTCCTGCGGAAGAACAAGGTTCAGGTATTCACCGGACGCGGATCTCTGCGGCCAAACGGAGTCGTCTCTGTAAACTCCGGTGAAACAAGTCAGCAGATTCAGGGTGATCGAATTCTGATTGCGACTGGCAGCGTTCCCTCTTCACTGCCCGGCATTGAACTGGACGGCGATCGCGTCGGAACCAGTACCGAAGCACTCTCCTGGCCCGAAGTTCCCGAACATCTTGTTGTCATTGGCGGTGGAGTTATCGGACTCGAGCTGGGAACCGTCTGGAAACGACTGGGCGCAAAAGTCACCATCCTTGAGTACCTGCCACGAATCCTGCCAGGAATTGACGAACAGGTTGCGGCAGAAGCAAGAAAAATCTTCTCCGCTCAGGGACTTGAGTTTCGCACCGGAACCAAAGTCACATCCGTTGTCGGAAACAGGAACGATGCTACCGTCACCATCGAAGGTGCCGACTCCATCGTTTGTGATCGCGTGCTTGTTGCCGTCGGCAGACGGCCCTGCATCGACTCCCTCGGACTTGATGCCGTCGGCGTGGAGACTGACCAGCGAGGATTTGTGCGTGTCAGTGCCAGCTACCAGACAACCGTACGCGGAATTTATGCGATCGGTGACGTCATTGGCGGAGCCATGCTGGCCCACAAAGCCGAAGAAGAAGGCATCGCCTGCGTTGAACGAATGTTTACCGGCTTCGGTCATATCAATTACGAAGTCATCCCGGCTGTGGTCTACACTGAGCCGGAAATTGCTGCTGCCGGTGAAACAGAGGACAGTCTGAAAGCGGCCGGCAGAAAATATCGAGCAGGAAAATTTGCTTTCGCAGCCAATGGTCGAGCACGTGCCGGCGGTCATACCGATGGCTTCGTCAAGATCCTTGCCGATGCAGAGACAGACCGAATCCTGGGTGTACATATCATCGGTACCCACGCCGGTGAGCTCATTCACGAAGTTGCGGTCGCCATGAATTTTGGAGCCAGCAGTGAAGACCTGGCACGGTGCTGCCACGCTCACCCCACGCTCTCCGAAGCAGTCAAGGAAGCAGCGATGGCCGTCGACAAACGTGCCATTCATTCCTGACACCAGTCCCCGGGGCTGAATCCCGATTGCGATCGACGGCAAAGTTGTGCCCGAACGCACCGTACCAGTTGTCACGACCAGCAACGACGCTCCTGCAGATCCGTTCCGGCAGCATTCATAACTGCACCACGATCACGCAGCCAGTTCCACACAGCGGGCTCGGCAGGCAACCGCGAACCCCGACAACACCTGCCCGCACTCGGATACCCCGCAGCCATGGCCCCGGATTGCTACGCCCCGGATTGCCATGGCCCCGGATTGGCTGCCCGGCGGTTCGGCAGCGGCAGACCGCAATGCGGGCGCGATGACTGCTGACTCACACGCGTGCAGCCGAAGGTTCCCGGACTGCAGCAAGGCCAGGCAGACCGACAGCCGAAACCACGACGCCCCGCCAGCACCGACGAGCAGCCCCTTGAGCATGAAGCGTCGTTCACGGACACTACTTTTCGGCCCACTTCTGCAGCGGCGTCACACAAGGCTCCGGGTTATCTCGGAGAGCTTCAAGTGATTGCACCACTGCCAGAGAACCAGGCAGTGTGGTCACGCAGGGAACACCATAGGTAACTGAAGCAGCACGAATCCGTCCTTCGTCAGTTCGTGCCCCCTTGCCCTCTGGAGTATTCAGAATCAGCTGAATTTCACCATTGGCCATATGATCGATGAGGTTGGGCCGCCCTTCCTGTACTTTCTTGACGGTCTCGACTTCAATTCCGGCTGCCTGCAGTACTCGAGCAGTCCCGCTGGTGCAGACAATCCGATAGCCAAGTTCCTTCAGCTTGCGAGCGGGCTGGATCATTCGCTCCTTGTGTCCTGACGCCACGCTGATGAAGACGGTTCCCTCCAGCGGCAGACGTGTTCCCGCAGCGATCTGCGCCTTTGCGAAGGCCAGCGGGAATTCTGCATCAATGCCCATCACTTCACCGGTGGACCGCATTTCCGGTCCCAGCACAATATCCACGCCGTTGAAACGATTGAATGGGAAAACACTCTCCTTGACTGAGGTGTATTCCGGAATGATCTCTGCTGTATAGCCAAGATCTGCCAGTTTTTCCCCCACCATCACCTTGGCAGCGATGCGCGCGAGTGAGAGACCAATTGCCTTGGAAACAAAGGGCGATGTCCGGCTGGCACGAGGATTTACTTCAAGAATGAAGACCGTGTAAGCATCTCCGTCCTGTTTTACTGCAAACTGAATGTTCATCAGTCCGCGTACCTCAAGCGCTTCAGCGAGGGAACGTGTCGCGACGCGGATCTCATCAACAACGAATCCCGGCAGCGAATAGGGCGGCAAGGCACAGGCGGAGTCCCCGGAGTGAACTCCGGCCTCTTCAATGTGCTCCATAATGCCGCCGATCACGGTGGTTGTTCCGTCTGCAACAGCGTCGACATCGACTTCAATCGCGTCTTCCAGAAAACGGTCGATGAGCACAGGTTTGTCCGGCGAAACATCAACTGCCTCGGACATGTATCGGTCCAGGCTCTGCTGGTCGTAGCAGATTTCCATCGCACGCCCACCCAGCACATAACTGGGCCGCACGAGCACGGGATACCCAATGCGATCCGCCACTGCTCGAGCCCCCGCTGCAGTGGTCGCCAGCCCGTTCGGCGGCTGACGCAGCCCCAGTCGTTCAAGGATTTCCTGAAATCGTGAGCGGTCTTCCGCAGCGTCAATCATATCCGGACTGGTCCCCACAATCTTCACACCAGCAGCTTCCAGGCCGCGAGCAAGATTCAGGGGAGTCTGCCCGCCAAACTGCACGATGACTCCATCCGGCTGCATCCGGTCATGGATGTTCAGGACATCTTCGATCGTCAGGGGTTCAAAAAACAGATGATCAGATGTGTCATAGTCCGTGGAGACAGTTTCCGGGTTGGAATTGACCATGATGCTCTCAATACCCAGATCCCGCAGAGCAAACGCGGCCTGGCAGCAGCAATAGTCAAACTCGATGCCCTGCCCGATTCGGTTGGGGCCGCCACCCAGAATCATCACACGGCGAGCACCTTCACTCTTTGCCGGCGTCTCATCTTCCTGTTCGTACGTTGAATAGTAGTACGGGGTGAAGGCTTCAAACTCCGCAGCACACGTGTCAACCTGTTTGAATGTGGCGACGATTCCATCTTCAATCCGGCGATTGCGAACGTCCATCATTGAACAGTCCCACCACCAGGCGAGCTGAGAATCAGAGAAACCACTGCGTTTCAGATTTCGCAGCAGGTCCGTTGACGCATCCTCCAGACGCCCCACCTGTTTCGCCTGAGCTTCCAGTTGAGTCAACTGCTCCAGTTGTCGC
>JALRDR010000411.1 GCA_023262145.1 Planctomycetaceae bacterium
CCGCCGTGGATTCCATCCTCGCTGCCGATGGTGAGTGAAGGAAACCGTGTCTGTCCGGCAATTTCGTCCGCTGCAAACTGGTCCAGAGTGACATTCCCGTCAGGCATGGCCCCGGCATCGATCTGACGCACGCCGGACAGAAATGTATGCACAGAGAAGTGTCCCCCCGGGGTGCCGTGATCAAGCCCGGAGATCACGGTTGACTGCTGCGCAATGCGGGTGAGTGACTGGCTGCTTTCTCCCGCATTGAACGTGGAGTGACGGCGGAGGGTGGAGTCCAGATCGGTGGAGTCACCTGCACCGGTGGGCCAGAATGCTTCGGGATAGAAGCCGAGCATATTTCCAATGCAGACCAGATTTCGGGGATGTGCCGCTGGCTGCTGCTCAGCCGCCGAAGAGCCCTGGGCCAGCGAAGGCAGAAAGGGTAAGGCAATGGCAGTTCGTGAGGCCCGCAGAAAACGGCGACGATGGTGGTTCTTCATGGTGGAGCCTGATTTCGGTTTTCGACATTGAGATGAAATGCGTTGAGTGATCAGATCGTGCTGCTGTCAGGGTTGAACGCAGTGAATCCGAACTGAACGGTGAAAGCTGCCGCAGCAGCACACACAGGATCGCAGATGAAATTCGGAAGACCGTGTGTGTGATTTTCGATTCAACTGAAGAGTGAACGTAGTGGCTCTCCCGAACTGGCTCGATGTGGTCTGCCATTACGATCGACAATTTCTGTCTGCGGCGAGATCCCGAATCGCCAGAGGATTGTGGCCGCCAGATCAGCCGGTGTGACCGGAGCTGCATCCGGATATGCGCCCAGTCTGTCGCTTGCGCCGTATACCTGACCGCCATTGATACCTCCGCCGGCGAGGAGGACCGAGTAGCAGTCGGGCCAGTGATCACGGCCGGCATTGCCGTTGATCTGTGGAGTTCTGCCAAACTCTCCGGCAGCAATCACAAGGGTGCTCTGCAACAGTCCCCTGTCGTGCAGATCCTCGATGAGCGAGGCAAGTGCCTGATCAGCCTGGGGCAGCAGATACCTGCGATGCTGAGTGAAGTTGTCGGCGTGGGAATCCCAGTTCTGGCCCTGCTGCCTGAAGTCATTCACGTTAATGAACGGGATGCCGGCCTCAGCCAGTCGACGGGCCAGGAGCAGGTTTTGTCCGCGGATGGAGCGACAGTCTGCAGCAGCAGCTGCCCCATCGCCCGGGACGGCAGAAACGGCATTCATGCCATAGCGTTCCCGCAGTGAAACAGGCTCCTTCTGCAGATCCATGACATTGCGGAGGAGTTCCGACTGCAGTAGATCTGCTGCATTCTGATACAGCGATGAAAGATCCAGAGTGTCACTGAGCGTCACCTGCGGCGGCGAAATCTGCTCCAGCAACCGCAGGCGTTCCGCGATTCTGCGTTGATCAAGGTTCTGCAGCTGCTCCAGTCCTTCAATGCGATACATCAATCGGGCGGGATCACCAGAGAACAGGAACGGGTCCAGCTGGCTGCCCAGAAAGCCTCCGCCCTGACACGGGGTGGTGACTACATTGTGAATCAGGTGGGGAAGTGCCGCGTGCCGAACAATGCTGTCATGCCCCGGCAGAAGCTTACTCACCAGCGCTCCATGAGAGGGGTAAAACTGGGGGATGGGAGCAAATTCTTCGCGGTCCCCCTGCAGCCCCGGTCGCCCGGTGAATGTCTCGATGGAAGCAGAGTCATGCAGGCGGTTGCCATGATGCATGCTGCGAACAATCGCACAGTGATGCATCACGCGAGCCATCGCCGGCAGATGTTCACCGATGCGGATCCCCGGTACTGTGGTGTCGATCGCGGAGAATTCCCCGCGAATATTCGCGGGTGCTTCCGGTTTAGGATCCCACGTCTCCAGATGGCTTGGGCCACCGTAGAAAAAGACGAAAATGCACGAGCGAACCGGATCCGTTGCTTTTGCAGTCGGCGGGGCTGATCTGCCCGACTGCGATGCTGTCAGCGGTAACCCTATGGACAGTCGAGCAAGAGAGGCACGGCGTGAGATGTGTGATTGATTCGCCATGTCCCTGCAACTTCACTATGCGTTGTGGTGATGTTCCTGTCCGTTGCAGTCGGGACCGGTGACTATGTTCCGGGGCACACCACAGGAGCGTGCGACAGAAAATGGCTGTCTGAGAAACGTGCTGCAGTGTGAGCAGCGAGAATTCAGACAGAGTTCCGGACGAAACTGCCGGCTGCATGTGTCTGGTCGCGACCGGTGCTGTGGCTTGCAAAGCTGACCATGATAGCAGCGCGCAGGATTGGTCAGGTATGCCAAATATGGACATATTTTCTGAATCAGCTTCCGCAGTGAATTTCCTGTGTGCTGCAGAAAAGCGCGGTGCTTCGCATCAGATCTGCCGCCGACATTCGAACGTTCACGACCGAACAACCTGCAGCCTGAGACATCGGATGGC
>JALRDR010000429.1 GCA_023262145.1 Planctomycetaceae bacterium
CATGGCCCCGGAACTGGCACCTGCAGTTCCACCGCCCCCGATGGGTGTTGCGGCAGGGCAGGAATCGGCTGCTGAGGTGGATCTGTTCGCGGCAACTGAGCTACCTGACGTGCCGCAGTCTGCTGGATCGCCTGTGCAGGAAGCAGCAATCGTTGCTGGTGCTGCACCTTCCGCAATGCATTACGAAATCAACGACTGGTCGTCTGAGTTTACGGAAGCAGAACAACTGGCTGCGGAGCCAGCGGCACCTTCCAGACGCCGAGTGAGCCTCTCGCTGAATCGAGTTCGTGTACTGCAGGATGGCCCCCCCGAATCTGAGCCGGTCGGCCCCCCTCGCTATCGACCAAAGTCTGCCGAAGTGGAGATCATTCGCTCCGTTGTCTATTCCTCAGATGCTTCGGCTCCGCAGGTCGTCACTGGACAAATGTTACCAGACCCACTCCCGGCCAGCATGGTAACAGCGACCTTGCAGGCGGGTGCAGATCCCGGAGCATTCAGCGAGGCCATTTCGCGAAATACCTGGGGACTGATTGCGGTCTCGGGACTGATCCTGATGCTGCTTTATCTGCCCGGCAGTACGGACCGCCAACAAAGCAGCGTATGAGATTGGCTCTTAGCCAGCACACAGCGATGCTCATTGCTCATGCACTGCGGCTTCCGTCGGCTGGTGATTGTTGCTCAGGAGCAACAATCCTGCGCACAGCGCAACATAAATGACAAAATCCGCAAACCCCACCAGAATTCCTCAATTGTCTGTTACATGAGCCCCTGCTGCCGCGCAGCACTGTGTACAGAAACTAAGCTTTCCGTGGTAACAGGTCTACACTGTCTCATTCTTTTCAGATTCCTGACAGCAGGCGTGATCGTCGGAGCTCGTAATGTCATCGGACCCATGGAGTCGCCCAACCTCAGAGGATCTGAGACGAGTCATGTCATCTCTTGGTCAGCAAAGTGGCGGACCTGGTGGTGGCGTCAATACTCGCCAGGCTGAACGATTGAACTTTGCAGCTCCGGCGGAAATTCAGACCCCGCGTGGCAGCACTGTGAAAGCCATCACAAGAGAGATCAGTTCCACGGGAATTGGCCTGCTTCATCGGGGCTCAATCCCACTCGACGAAGTTACGGTTCGCATCGCCAGCGAAACTCGCGACTACTTCTATCGCGTCCAGATTGAATGGTGTATCCCCGTGGACGAAGGCATGTTCCTCAGCGGCGGTCGATTTCTGCCCTCGCTGGAACATAACTGAGGCTGGACAAACTGACTGTTTGTTGGCTGATCGAACAGAACTGTGCACGGGTTCCGTTTGCTTCTCGCTTCTGAATTCCACTAAGCTCCTGAAGTATTGCACTCAGGTCAGGGCTCACACTGGTTGCGCGACAGCAGTCTGCGCCACACTGCCAGATCGATTCACCTGACTCCGGGAAACTCTTCAGGAGCATCAGACATGATCACAGGCCGTCGTGGATTTCTTTCCGCCACTGGTGGTATGGCGCTGGCTACTGCCTTTTCACGATCCAGCAGAGCCGCACTGCGGGCATCCGGTTCTGTCGCTTCCGAGTCGCACTTCGAGGTCACCAGCATCCAGCGTACGACCGTCAAGCTGGAGTTTCGGGAAGTCCCCCGACGCAATATGGATCGAGAGATTCCTCACTGGCGCTATGCTGAGATCGTCGATGTCACACTGAAATGTGGCGTCACCGGCTCCGGAGAAACACTTCTCTTCTACACCTGGGGAGTCCCCTCCGACGAAGCGGTACAGCGTGTTATGGGACGCAGTGCTCTGGAAATGATGTGGGACGACAGTCTCGGTGCCGGCCTGCAGATGGCACTCTTCGACGCCGTCGGGCGGGCGGCAGATGTTCCCGTGCACTCACTGCTCGGCCACCAGGTTCATTCGCGCACGCCATTGTCATGGTGGAATATTGATACATCCGCTGCCGACATGGCCTCTGAATGCCGCGAGGCACTGCGTCTGGGTTACATGTCCTACAAGACAAAGGGCCGTCCCTGGTTTGATGTTTTTCATCAGGTGAACGAGGCCTGTGCGGTGGTGCCGGAGAATTTTCGAATTGACATGGACTTCAACGACACATTGCTGGACGCAGAGCGAGGGCTGCCGATTCTGCAGCAGCTGGCACAACACCCGCAGGTGGATATTTTTGAGACCCCAATTCCACAGCGGGATGTCGACGGCAACCGCGAGATCACCGCTGCAACTCGCGTTAATGTTGCCATGCATTACGGCAATCCATCGCCGTCAACCGTCGTGGCCACTCATTGCTGTGATGGCTTTGTTGTCGGCGGTGGTGCTACGCGGCTGGTCTCTGCCGGTCGATTCTGTAAGGAAACCGAAATGCCATTCTGGCTGCAGCTGGTCGGGTCAGGCCTGACTGCCGCGTTTTCACTGCACTTCGGTGGTGTCCTCGAACAGGCACTCTGGCCCGCAGTCAATTGCCATCAGTTGTTTGAAGAAAATACGCTGACACATCCCATCCTGCTTTCCGACGGCCATGCGGACGTTCCTGATGCTCCGGGACTCGGTTACGAAGTGAATCGGGATGTGGTTGAGAAGAACCGTATCGAGAAGCCTGCCACACGCCCCGAACCCCAGCGGCTGATTGAAACAACCTGGCCTGACGGACGGCGGATGCTGACTGCCAGCAACGGCACAATTAACTTCATGCTGAAAGCCGCCAACAACGGTCTTTATCCTTACTTCGAGTCCGGTGCAGACACCAGACTGGTACCGGATGATGGCTCGCAGGAATGGAAGGCAAACTACCGCAGGGCTCGAGAAAACGGACCGATCAGCGTCTGACCCATCAGCGACGTTAATTTCTGTCCATCTTTGCGGGACTGATCGGCAGGCGTCGCCTTCGGACAGTCGAACTACTTCACCAGAGCGTGCTCGTGATTCATTCTCTCCAGGTTTCAGGTTGGCTCATTTTTCTGGCTGTGCTGATCACTTCGTTACCGCCTGTCGTGGCGTTGAGAAATCGTCGAATGCAGAAGCCTGCGGCCGCGCCATCGCCACAGCCTGGCGGGCAACCGCACGTTTCGGTGATCATGCCGGCAAGAAATGAAGGGGCCATGATCGCGGAGGCGGTGCGTTCTGTTCTGAGCACGCAGCTGGTGACGTTCGAGCTGATTCTGGTGGATGACCGCTCCACCGATAACACCGGGAAGGTGATGGATCAGGCCGCTGCCACCGATACTCGGGTTCGTGTCATCCACATCGCTGAACTACCACCAGGATGGCTGGGGAAGAATCATGCCATGCACACCGCGGCGCAGAACGCAGCCGGAAAGTTCCTGCTTTTCACAGATGGTGACATCCTCTATCAGCCAGAGACGATTGCAGCCGCGGTGGAGTATGCCGAACGCGAACAACTGCAGCATCTCTGTCTGCTGCCCAGAATGATCCCAGGCAGCCTGATAGAGAATGTTCTTACCACTTTCTTCGGAATGTGCTTCGCCATCGGTATGCAGCTGCATCTGATTCGTACGCGGTTCCCGCTGTCCTATGCCGGCGTTGGTGCGTTCAACATGATTGGAGCAGACTTCTATCGGCAATGCGGAGGCCATCTGCCAATCCGCATGGACGTCCTCGACGACGTGAAACTCGGCAAGCTCGCCAAACGCTCCGGGGGCAGCAGCGATTTCCTGCTCGCCGAAGACTGGTTATCAGTACGCTGGCAGCCATCACTCTGGGGAGTTGTCTGCGGCCTCGAAAAGAATGGCTTCGCCTCCCTCAATTACTCAATGCTGCAGATCGGACTGGTGACGGTGCTGTTCACTCTGATCTTTGTCCTGCCATTCGCGGTTCCTGCTGCAGCCATCGCCGGAATTCTGACATGGGAAACGGCAGCGGGATTTACAGCCACTGCAATTCTGTGGCATCTGCTGTTCCTCTGGCTGGTCGCCCCGCTTCCCCAGGGACTACTGATGGTTCCCTGCTTCCTAGTTGGTCCGTGGTTGATGGCGTTCGCATACTGGCGTTCGGCTGTCATCACGTTGCGGCAGGGGGGCGTGCGCTGGCGAGATTCCTTCTACTCCCTCGCGGAACTGCGGAATTCAATGTATCACTAGGCGATCTCAGCTGAGCAGCTTTCTGCCCTCATTCTGCAGTTCTGCTACCAGCACACGAATCTCCTCACAGATGGCTTTGTCATCGGCATTCGAGTTTATCTGCTCCCGCAACTCCTGCGACAGCGGCCGGCCAAAACTGACGTGAATTCTGGTTGGCCGAACCCAGAACGCGCCCCGCGGCATGGCTCTGTCCGACCCGCAGATACCAACCGGATAAACAGGCTGCTCAGTTCTTCGCGCGACCGCCAGAAATCCCGGACGAAATCGCTGCGGTTCCGTTCCGGAGGATCGTGTGCCTTCCGGAAAGATCCCGACGACAGTCCCTGCCTCAAGGCGTTCCACTGCGGCTCGGATACTTCCACTGCGAGCTGAACTGCGACTGATCGGAATCACACCCGTATTTCGCAGCAACATCCCCAGCAACGGGATCCGGAAGAGACTGTCCCGGGCCAGAAAGCTGACCGGGAAATCCAGCCAGACACCAACAAGCAGAGGATCAAGGTAACTCTGATGATTCACCAACAGCAGGGCACCGCGAGTCTGGTCGATGTGCTCTGTACCGGATACGGTGACCCGGATCCAGGTGCTGCAGAACCACCGCACCGGTATTCGCAGCAGGTTCCAGAGCCGGAGTCGGCCGGGCCAGCCGCTGCTGCCCCGTGGCAACGGTGGCGTTATGGATGCCGATTGCCTGGCTGCGTCTTCTTCAATCTGATGATGGTCGTGATTCATGAGCAAACAGATCTTTCAGCAATGCCCTGATGGCAAATGTCCTGCAGGTTCAGAATCCGTCCGCATCCTGCTTCGCAAGTTCTGCCGGGCAGCCGCCACCGCTCACTCAGAATCAGCTTCCCCTGCCGTGCCGGCAACCGCGTGACCATCCATCGTCATCAGATCTTCAACCTGCAGAGTCTCAGCCAGTTCAACCGCAGACATCCATTCAGCCTCCAGCGAACTGATGTAAGCATTGACGACATTACCAAGCGTCTGCTGAGCAATGGTCACTTCGGTGAAATCCACCGTCCGACCATCAATCAGGAAATTATTATAAACACCGCGATAGACGCGTACCTGATCAGGGACAACATCCCGACGATAACTGGCTGAGACGACGCGACCTGTCTCATATCGTCCGTAGCGCTCTGCCAGTTCCGACAGAAGTCTGTTCTGCACAGCCGCATATTCTTCCTTCGCACGAACCAGCCCGGCGTGTGCGGCACGGATGTTGCCCTGGTTTCTGTTGAATACCGGGAACTCGCTGCTCAGCATCAGGTTGGCTGAGAAGTCTGATTCGGGAGACGTGTCGTCGTGCTGCAGTACTGCACCGAACATCAGATTCGGAGTCGCTCGAGCTTCCTCATACTGCAGCTGTGCACGAGCACCGGCAATGCGTGCCGTAGCTGCCTGCAGGTCCGAATGCCGCTGCAGCACGGCCACGGCTGTGTCATAGCTCACTGACGCCACAGAAGCCTCCAGGTTTCCAGTCAGGCGATGTCGAGCAAGCTGAGGCTGGCCCATTGCTGCAGCCAGTTGTCTCCACGCGGAATTGAGTTCATTGGTTGTCCGCACAACAGCATTTGCAGCCTGAGCCGCATTGACCCGCAACTGCAGCGGCTCATAGGCAGCTGACTCACCACTGGCAACACGATCAATCTGAGCCTGATAGGATTCTTCACTCAGCTGAGCCAGCGCTTTTGCATACTCCAGTTCCTGCTGGGCAATGAGCACCTTGAAGAATCCTGAACGAACGCTCGTCGCCAGCTGTATTCTTGCCCGAACCAGGTCCTGCTCGACTGCGACGACCTCCTGACGCTTTGCGGCAGTCGCCAGCTCGAGCTTGTCCGCCGTGACAAACTCCTGACTGAATGAAACTCCGTTGTAGCCAGCGGACGCTGCAGTGCCAATCGTGTCTCCCTGGTAGCCAATCGCTGGATTTGGCATCAACCCGGCCTGAATCGACAACCCTCGTGCACGCTCCACATCTGCTGCCGCCTGACGCAGCACCGGACTGTTCTCTACGGCAAGCTGCTGTAATTGATGCAGTGACATTACTCCGGCTTCAGTCAGGGCAGCTGATTCGGCAACATCCAGCCCGGGAAACAACTCGGCGATACGATTTCTGCGCTCTTCCAGGGACTGCGTCGGGTCCGGAGCAGGGATCAGCATCGGGGACACAT
>JALRDR010000486.1 GCA_023262145.1 Planctomycetaceae bacterium
AGACAATCGCCGCCCGCTACCAGAGTCGGGGCGAGTTTCTGACTGAAATGGCACTTGATCCGCCCACATCCACACAGGATCTGCCCGCGGATCCGCTGCTGGATGAAGATTACCTGATCCTCAGCACCATTCATTCGGCCAAAGGACTGGAGTGGGATTCAGTGCATGTCATTCACGCGGCCGATGGCAACATCCCCGCCGACATGGCGACCCGATCTGCAGACGAAGTTGAAGAAGAACGAAGACTGTTCTACGTCGCGCTGACTCGCGCCCGCAACCAGCTCACCGTTGTGCGACCGGAACGCTACTACTTCCATAGTCGTCACCGCAGCGATCAGCACTCCCTCAGCAAAGTCACACGATTTCTTACGCCCGGCGTCCAGGAAGTCATGCAGCAGATTTCCCACGGTATGCCCGCTGCCGACAGCCCGGGCGCGCGCCCCAACCTGATTCAGGGGGATACTTCCGAAATCCGCAAACGGATCTCAAAACTGTGGGGCTGAAGCACACAGCTCAGGTCACGAAACAGACGCTGCTGTGAAACTGACGCTGCTGTGAGACTGACGCTGACGCCGGCTGTCAGCCGGACAGAACGCTGCCGTCAGCCAGAAATCGGACGGCGTGGGGAAACTGTGGAACATTGACCGCTGCCACCGCAGCAGACTCAGCAAGTATCCAGCCCAGCAATGAAGAGTCGCAGGCCCGATGATAGCCAACGAAGCTGGTGCAGAGCCGGGGATTAACCTCCATCACTCTGATCTGCAGCTCCCCGCCGTCTGGTCTGCTCACGACGAAATCCACTCCAATCCAGCCGGCAAACGCTGGCAGCGCAAGAGCAATCCGCTGCATCACCGCCTCAACGGCCTGACCCACCGGCGGCTCGGCCGGAATACTGCCCCCCAGATAAACCGGGCGCCGATTCTGCCAGGAAATTCGCTGCTCCCCGGCAGGCAGAATGAGTCTTTGACCATCCTGCCGCCCAACGATCGCTGCAGAACAGAAGATCCCGTCCAGAAACGGCTGCAGCAGCCATTCCCCTTCCGCCCCCGCAATCTGGCGGGGTTCCACCAGTACCAGGTTCTCGATGCGGATGCCGTATTCGCCCGCCTTGTAGTAACCGGGCTCGTTGGACAGGATCATGCCGGCCAGCAGTTCCTGCCCGGTTCCGGCCTGCCCGCCGGTTGCCTTGGCAATCCGCTGCGGCCCTTCGTGGACCGACAGGAAGCTGCCGACCCCG
>JALRDR010000653.1 GCA_023262145.1 Planctomycetaceae bacterium
ATTAATTCCGAATTACAGCATTGTAGGGAATGGATAAGATTTTGGAAATTTGTGTTATTCGCAGACCGGTGTGTCGATAGCGGACATCGAAAACAGCGGGGGGACAACCGCGGAGCACCGCGGAGGAGGAATCTTCCCAATTGTACCATTAAACTTGTGAACACGGTACTAATTTAATTTTAATTGCTTTTAATGAAAGTTTAAAGAAAATCCAAAATCTCGGTGTGATCGCGAACCGCACTATTGCACTGCGCAGATGTGGAAACTGGAACAGCGATTGATTGGAACAGCCGAAAGGATGACCCGACGTCAAGGAGCTGTGGTCTCGGATGCAATTCGCGAACCGATCCTGAAGCGGAATCCGGAACTCACCGCTGAGCAGGTGGCAGCCATACGCATTCTGACAGGTACCAAATCTGAGTTGCGGGGGCTGGCGGGTGTTGCCGGAGCCGGAAAGACGCGATCGATGGAAGTCACCCGGGAGTTCTTTGAGGGAGCCGGTTATCGCGTCATTGGCGGCGCGTTATCCGGTGCCGCGAAGGAAGAACTGGCGACTCAGGCGGGCGTCCAGTCACGAACCGTCGCCAGTTATCTGCATCAGCTTGATCGCTCGGCGTTACGGAAAATTGCAGATCGCGTGCGGCATGATGTCAAGCAGCTGGTGCGTGCTGCCGCCGGCAAGTCAACTTCGAAATACCGCAGCAATCCGCTGGGACCGAAGACTGTTGTCCTGCTGGATGAGGCGGGCATGATCGATACACGGCTGATGCAGAAAATGCTGCGGCACGCCGCCAGAAGTGGAGCCACCGTGATTCTGGCTGGGGACAGTCGCCAGTTGCAGCCGATTGGGCCGGGCGCACCATTTCGGCATCTTGAGCAACGTATCCCGATGGCGTCACTCAACACGAATCGGCGGCAGAAAGATCCATCGGATCGCCGGGCTGTTGGCTTGTTGAGGGACGGAAAGGCAGCCGCGGCTCTCGAAAACTACGCAAGTCGCGATCGGCTGTTGATTACCTCCAATCGCAGGCGAGCTGAGCAGACTCTGCTGAGCCGCTGGGCAAAGAGTGGAGGGCTGGAGCATCCCGCGGACAACTTTATTTTCACGCAGACACGAGCAGAAGCTCGGCAATTGAATCGCCAGTGTCAGCAGTTGCGTCAGCGAGAGGGCCGTGTGGCCAGTGATCAATGCGCGGTCGTCGGAGAGCAACGATACTTCCGCGGTGACCGAGTGATGTTCCATCAGGCCGATCGCAGTCGAGGTATTGAGAACGGCTACCGCGGGACGGTGCTCAATGCCCGCCGGGATCTGCTGGTGGTACGGCTGGATCGGGAAGTCAGCGCGGCGGAACGTGCTCGGGGCCAGACGCAGGTCGTAACGATTCCGCTGCGAGAACTGCAGCCAGAATCCTTGACACTGGGGTATGCCGCAACGACGCACAAGATGCAGGGGAACACGGTGAGTCACTCCTTCCTGCTGCTGGGCGGAAAAATGACCAGCAGCGAATTGGCTTATGTGCAGGCGACCAGAGCTCGCGAGCAGACGTGGCTGTTCTGTGACCGGCAGACAGCCGGTGATGACCTGAGTGATCTGGTGCGTTCGATGTCTCGAAGTCGTGCCAAGCAGATGGCTCACGAAATTTCGGAGCAAAGCTCTGCAGCAGACAAGGATCGACGACGCAGCCCGGAGCTGCGACCGGAGCTGACCATCGAGAGACAGCAAACTCTTCAGGAGCGGGGGATGCCATGAAAGAAACAATTCGCGGACTGGTAATCGGGATGGGGGCGGCCGTCATTGGATCGCTGGTCATTCTGTTCGTTGCTTCGGTGCTCTACGAACTGTTGCCCGCATTGGCCACTGCGATACCGATTGGGATGTTCGCTTTTCTGATTTCCTTGCGGGACTGGTGGTGGGCCTGCTGCGTTGTCCTGGCTGCTATAGGGTTGTGGGCGTTCTACGACGAATCCGATCTGCCGCAGTTCAGCGGCCCGGTTCTGCGGGGACGTAGTGTTCCTCGCCAGTCAACGCGGTCGGGGAGACCACGCCGCAGGAGTGAACGTGAGAGTTCAGCGTACGGGCGACAGGCTGAGGGGCAGTCCGGAGCACATTCCGGACGAGCGTCGTCAGAACGTCGCCGCATTGGGCCGTCCGGTGGTTCGGAATTCTCCAGTCGACACAGGAGGCGATGATGAGTTTTTTCTCCAGATTCCGCACTCCGTCAAAGGGGGCCTCAGGTACGAAATCTGACGGCTCTGAAGAATCAGGTGCGGCATTCTTCGGCGGTCGCTACCTGCCGGCGGAAGAGACGACGAAACATTTTCTGGCCGTGGGAACGACGGGGAGTGGCAAGACCGTCGTCCTGCGCCTGCTCATGCAAAGCGTGTTGCCGCAAATTGGCCTGGGGCAGGACACACGAGCGATCCTGTATGACGCGAAGCAGGATTTGATGTCCATTCTGGGAGCGTATCTGAACCCGGAATGCTTACGCACCAGTCACCCATTTGACGAGCGGGGGCT
>JALRDR010000659.1 GCA_023262145.1 Planctomycetaceae bacterium
GCGGCGACTGCGAGGACTTTCTTCTTCAGCCAGATCCTCTGCCAGCAGTTCGAGGTTCATACCGATTGTTGACAGCGGATTGCGAATCTCGTGGGCCAGGCCACCTGCCAAAGTTGCCAGCTCTGTATGTCTGGCCTGCAGCGAGTCTGATTTCCGCGGACTGGATTCCGTCATGAATTCGTTCCTGATGGTCAGCACGGTCTGGATGTGTCATCCCGGAGCTTCAAAAAAAAGACCCGGCGACTTTTGTCGCCGGGTCCATTCAATTCAGCCGATCAACTCAGTCTTCGTCGCTGTCTTCGGCATCTGCATCATCTGCTTCCGCGGCCAGAACAGCCTTGCGGGACAGTTTGACGCGATTCTGATCGTCGACGGCGATGACCTTCACCTGGAATGTGTCGCCGATCTTGCAGACGTCGTTGACATTCTTGACGAAGCCATCGGACAATTCGCTGATGTGGCAGAGCCCATCCTTGCCCGGAGCGATTTCGATGAACGCTCCGAAGTCCTTGATGGAGGTCACTTTGCCCATGTAAATTCGTCCCGGCTGAATCTCTTCGCAAAGCGCTTCAATGCGGGCCAGTGCGGCATCCGCTGAAGCTCCATTGGCAGCAGAGATGGTGACCGAGCCATCTTCGGCAATGTCGATGGTTGCTCCGGACTCTTCCTGAATGGCACGAATCGTCTTTCCACCGGGACCGATCAGCAGACCGATCTTTTCCGGATTGATCTTTGTCTGGACCAGCTTGGGAGCTGTTTCGGAAACTTCTGCTCGCGGACGACGAATCGTGGTGAGCATGTTGCGGAGCAGATCCTTGCGAGCCTTGAGTGCCTGATCCAGAGTGGCGCGAATAATCTCTTCAGAGATTCCGGGAATCTTCAGGTCCAGCTGAATTCCTGTTACGCCACGACCTGTACCAGCCACTTTGAAGTCCATATCTCCGAAATGGTCTTCGTCGCCCATGATGTCGGTGAGCAGTGTGAACTCATCACCTTCACACACCAGTCCAATACTGATGCCGGCCACGGGCTGAGTAATGGGGACACCAGAATCCATCAGTGCCAGAGTTGCACCGCAGACAGAAGCCATGGAACTGCTTCCGTTGGATTCCAGAATGTCAGAGATCAGTCGGATGGTGTACGGGAATTTTTCTGCTGCCGGGATTACCGGAGCCACAGATCGTTCTGCCAGACACCCATGACCGATCTCACGACGTCCCGGTCCGCGAACAGGTCGGCACTCGCCGACGGAAAATGGAGGGAAGTAGTAGTGCAGCATGAAGCGTGCAGACTCTTCACCGAACAGTCCGTCCGATTTCTGCTGATCCCGGGTTGAACCAAGGGTGGCCGTTACCAGTGCCTGGGTTTCACCACGGGTGAAGGTTGCGGAACCGTGAACGCGGGGGAGCACACCAACGCTGGAGCTGACGGCACGCAGGTCGGTGGTCGCGCGTCCGTCAATACGGCGTCCCTTCAGAATCTGATCACGAACAACACGCTCTTCGAGGTCGTGAAAAGCATTGCTGAACTGAGCTCGCGTGAGACCGTCTGCCGTCGTCTCAGCATCTTCCGGGAAGTACTTTTCGAGGAGTGACTTCTTCAGTTCACGAACCTTATCGCCACGCTCCAGCTTCAGCGAAGTGGTTTTGGCTTCCGTGAGCGCGTCGTAGGCTTCACTACGCAGCCGTTCGTAGAGCGGGTTTTCCGGAGCCTCCGGAAGTTCCGGCATTTCGACTCCCGCAGCTTTCATCAGATCCAGCTGCAACTGACACAGAGTCCTGATGTGCTTGTGAGCGAACATGATGGCATCGCCCATCTCCTGTTCAGGAATCTGATCGCCAAAGCCCTCGATCATCAGTACGGCGGTATCCGAGCCGGCAACGACAAGGTCCAGGCTGCTTTCTGCAACCTGCTGTACTGTCGGCATCAGAATCAGTTCACCATCAATCATGCCGACGCGGACTGCGGCAATCGGACCGCGGAAAGGCAGTCCGGAAACCATCAGCGCTGCACTGGCTGCCGTGATGCTGAGTACATCCGGGTCATTTTCACCGTCGCAGGACATGACGTTGGACATGACCTGCACTTCATCGCGGAATCCCTTGGGAAACAACGGACGAATGGGACGGTCTGTCAGTCGACAGGTCAGGATTTCGCGAGTGGTGGGACGACCCTCACGCTTCAGATAACCACCGGCAAACTTTCCGGCTGCCGCGAGTCGCTCGCGGTAGTCCACGGTCAATGGAAAAAAGTCTGTTCCCGGCCGAGACGGACCACTTGCTGTGGCGGTGAAGACGCTGGTTTCACCGAACTTGATCAGGACTGCACCAGCAGCCTGTTTTGCCAGCTCCCCGGTCTCAATACTGAATGGGCGACCACCAATTTTCTGTTCAACACTTACTTTACTCACAACGATTCCTAACCCGGACCAGCCGGCATACCGACCGCTTAACCCGGCAGAGATTCGGGAGCAAACTTCGCTCGTGCAGTAACTTCACGACATCAGACAACATGCAGAGATGAATCATTCCGCTGGCGGCCCAGTCATCAGGACCGACGGAAAAGAACCAGATTCCAGTGGATCCCGCGTCGACAGATCGCACGCGTTTTCCGCTCGGAATTGTCTGCAAACACTGACAACTCAAAGTCACCACAGGATGCGGCAATCCGCTACGAACCTGCGGCAGCAGTCAAAACCTACCTAATTCAAACTCTCAGACACAAATCAGAGACAAAGTTGTTTCTTCAACACTAACGCAATTCTGACAAACAATTCTGCGCCGCGTTTTTCAGCAGTCATGCAATTTCAGTCCACTGCTTCCTTAGGGACGTCGGAGCGATTCTGGTGCCCACGGATCCCGTGACGGAAACAATGTCTTCGCTTTGCAGGAACCTGCCTTTGCATAAACGCAGACATGGACAGCAACGACAACGTCCCTGGCCATACGACCAATCTGTGACGCTGAAATCCTGCCCTGCAGCGGGCTCGACTGTATGCTCTTTCCACTTAACGGAAAGGTTCCAGTCCCGAGACCCTGGCGGTGAGTCATGTATCTGGTGGCTGTTGCGAAACCACCTGCTTCCAGAACCATCGCAATCGACTGTTCGATTCAGATGGAATTCGGTTGGTATCTGCCGTTGCGTCCGCTGGATCACCTGTTTTGTGAACCAGCAGAGAAACGAACCACCACGATGCTGTCCGTTGGCCGAATTAACTGTTTGCACAGAAATCTGCATACGGTGAACATGATCGTGATCCAGGGTGGTCTCCTGACAAACCGCCAATGCGACGGAAACCCACCGGAACAGATCCTTCCGAGCGGAAGGGGCGACAAACTACGAGGCGACAGAGCTACAACAACTCTCTGCCAAAACGACCGGGAACTTATTCCATCCCGTATTAACCAACGACAAAAAATCAATCGATCTTCAATCGATCATCACGCAAAACCAACTGACCCCGCTATCACTCTGAATTCAGGGCGGGGACGCCAGGGCTGCCAGAACAACCCCTGCTGACACTTACATCACTACTACTGCCTAACACTACTGCCTGATAATACTGCACAACACTACCGCATCACTACTGCAATGCTGGCCTACTGAACTGCTAATCTACTGCAGTAGCAAATCTACGCGATCACGAAGAAACTACCTCTAAGGTAGTTTCTAAATCCCAAATGCACGAGTTTTTTGTAGTGCCATGCGACGAGGCTGATAAAGTCTTGAAAGCAAAGAATGCAAATCTCAAAGGAGCAACCCCAAAGCAAATCGGGTTGATGATTGAGAAAGTAACTGGAAATCCAGATACTGGAATCTTGCCAATGGCAAGATGGCATGTATCTAACACAATAGAGTTCATGTCAGATTTGGAGTTCCTTGT
>JALRDR010000786.1 GCA_023262145.1 Planctomycetaceae bacterium
TACCGCCAAAAGAAAGGGGCCGCGTCTATCGCAGCCCCTTTGTTTCTTTTGGCCTGAAATACTCCGGGGGAGCCGCCAAAGGCGGCGGGGGCAGGACGTCTTTGCCGGATCTGCGAACAAGCTGGCGCGGACTGGGTCAAGACTTCCTCAGGTTATGGATTTGTCAAACAGACTGATGGGAGTTACGGGTACCGCGGAGCGACCTCCGAGGACCTGCAGTTGATGCGGGCGAGTTGTTCTGAGCGTGTGCAGGTGAAAGCTGCCGGTGGTGTGCGGGATCTGGACGGACTGATTCGTGTGCGCGATCTGGGTGCCAGTCGCTGTGGTGCAACGGCGACGGCAGCGATGCTGGATGAATATCGACGCCGTGAGGCCGCTGGCGAGGGTGAAGCAGACGGTGAAATTGGACAGGGGGGCTACTGATGGTACAGCAGCGAATCACTCAGCTCATGGGGTTTTCCGGTTTATTCCTGCTGGCGCTCTTTCAGCTGACAGCGTCGCCGCGCGCGCTGGCACCTGTCGCTGCGACCGCGGCCCTTCCCTCAGCTGCTGATGATTTTCCAGCTGTCTACAACAGTGCTGCAGAAGCGCACCTGTTGCCGCTGCCGGCGGAGCAGGCTGCAGCAACCATGCAGCTGCCTCCGGGGTTTCAGGCGGAGGTGTTTGCTGCTGAACCGGATGTGCAGAATCCAATAGGTATGGCGTGGGATGAACGCGGCAGGCTCTGGATTGCAGAGAACTACACCTATGCTGAACGATCACAGAAATGGGACCTGTCACTGCGTGATCGAGTGCTGGTGTTCAGCGACACCAATCACGACGGCCGCCCGGATCAGCGGACCGTATTTCTTGATACCGTACAGCGACTGACGAGTGTTGAGATCGGGCGTGGCGGCGTATGGCTGATGTGTCCGCCGCAGCTGCTGTTCGTACCGGACGCAGATCAGGACCTTGTCCCGGACGGACCTGCCGAGGTGGTTCTGGATGGTTTTGAGATTGGCGATTCCAGCTATCACAATCTGGCCAACGGCCTGCGGTGGGGGCCGGATGGCTGGCTGTACGGACGTTGCGGTCATTCCTGCCCTGGAACTCCCGGCGTGCCAGGGACGCCCCGCGAAGAACGACCGGAGCTGGACGGTGGGATCTGGCGTTACCACCCCGAACGAAAAATCGTGGAAGTGCTGTGCCATGGCACTGTAAATCCGTGGGGGCACGACTGGGACAGCAACGGGGAATTATTCTTCATCAACACTGTCATCGGTCACCTGTGGCACATGATTCCTGGTTCGCATTTTCGTGAATCATTCGGTGAAAGTTCCAATCGCCATGTCTACGACCGAATGGACATGATCGCAGATCACTATCACTTTGATATTCGAGGACGCTGGTCTGACAGTCGTGATGGACGAGCAAACGACTATGGCGGTGGTCATGCACACATTGGAATGACGATCTGCAACCGTTCCGACTGGCCCGCGGAATATCAAGGACGCGTGCTCACGCTGAACATGCATGGTCGTCGGGCAAACGTGGAACGCATCGAAAGAACGGATACCGGCTACGTTGGCAGGCATCAGCCTGATCTCTTTGTGTCTGCGGATCCGTTCTTCCGCGGGATCGATCTTTCCTTCGGCCCTGATGGTGCGCTGTACGTGATTGACTGGAGTGACACCGGGGAATGTCATGAACACACCGGGGTGCACCGTCTGAGTGGGCGGATCTTTCGGATTACGGGACCGAAAGCAGGGCAGACTGCAGCAGTGACGAAACCGGAGTGCCTGCGCGGTGATGGTCCGCTGCCAAAGCTGTGGCGGGATTACCAGGCTGGACAGACAACTGCTGATGACTTGCGGCAGCTATCAACCAGTGAGGATGAGCACCTGCGTGCGTGGTCGATTCGTCTGCTCACGGATTTCTGGCCACTGGATACGATCACAGGGCCGTTGCCGGGAGCGGAGTATCCTGACGATCCATTGACGCTGCAGTTGCTGAATCAGCTTGCTGAGAAGGATTCTTCGGGTCTGGTGCATCGAATTCTGGCATCGACTCTGCAGCGGCTGCCGCTCAGTCGCCGTCAGGTCCTTGCCGAGCGGCTGATCAGAAATCAGCACTGGGCCGCCGACCGAGATCTGCCCTTGCTGGTCTGGTATGGGCTGATTCCACTGGCAGAAGCGGAACCCGGTGTGCTCGTTAATCTTGCTGCCGTATGCAAATGGCCGCACCTGACTCGATTCATGGCTCGCTATCTGG
>JALRDR010000840.1 GCA_023262145.1 Planctomycetaceae bacterium
GATCACCATCATCGCCGGGCGTGAACGCTCCCGGAAAGTCGTGAACCAGAAACAAAGTGGAGCGGACGGGTTCAATTCCCTGGGGCGGTGGCATCTTGCTGACACGGTCACCGTAGAAATCTCCAACGCGGAAACCAACGGATATGTCATTGCTGATGCGGTGCAGATTCTGCCGGCCGACGACGATCCGCTCGAAAAGACAAACCGCAAGCCCGCTCCTTCGCCGCGACCCGGAGGCAATACGAAGGAACAGCCCGGCGCCGCCGTACTGCCGCCGCGTGATGTCGGCAATCCACTCAACATCCTGATCCTGTTCGCTGATGATCTGGGCTACGAAGCTCTGGGATGTTATGGCGGTCAGGATTATCAGACGCCGCACCTGGACAAACTGGCCGGGCAGGGCATGCGATTCACCTCTGCGTACACCAGCCCGGTCTGTACTCCGTCGCGGATGAGCCTGTACACCGGCGAGTATGCCGCTCGCCACGGCTATGACACGGTGCTGCCGGTGCATCTGGGAACCCGCCGGGCCGTCGATTTTCGCACGCGATTTCGTACACTCGCGCAGGTGCTCCGCAGTGGTGGTTATCAGACATCCGTAACCGGAAAGTGGCAGCTGGCCGCGCTGGAGTTTCACCCGCTGCACTGTCAGGACGCCGGCTTTGATTCGTGGTGTGTCTGGCAGATCTGGAAGGCAGGGGCGAAGACAACTCGCTACTGGCAGCCCTGCTTTAATCACGACGGCGTCATTCGTGAGGACATTGCCGATCGCTTCGGACCGGACGTGCTGGCGGATTATGTGATCGATCGCATGCAGACGGCCGTGAACGCTCAGCAGCCGTTTTTTATTCAGCACAACATGCTGCTGCCACACTGGCCGATCGTGCAGATGCCGGCAGATCAGGAGGCAGCACGGGAAGGCAGTGTCGCAGCGATGATCAGCACCATGGATGGACTGTGCGGCCGCATCCTGGCGGCAGTTGATGAGCTGGGCGTCGCGGATCGGACGGTGGTGATCTTCATGGGCGACAACGGCACCGATGTGAAGCAGTCTCGGCATACTGCAGCGGGGCCGGTATCCGGTGGCAAGACCGATCTGAATGACGCCGGGACACACATCCCGCTGCTGGTCCGCTGGCCGGGCACCGTTCCCCGCAGTTCTGTCTGCAGTGACCTGGTGGACATCGTGGATCTGTTTCCCACATTGTGTGAGATCACACAGACGCCGCTGCCGCCGGGTGCTGCCCCTGACGGACTGTCGTTCGCCGCCTCCCTGACTGGAACAGGACATTCCGCTCGCCAATGGGTCACTGCCGGCATAGAGCAGAAACTGAGTGTCTTTGACGGTGAATACCGCGTGAGCAGCGGTGGCAGTATCATTGATGCACGCAGGCTGCCCGCCGAAGAACAGATTTCTGCTGGTGACCAGTCCAGTGTGCAGCGTCTGCAGAGTGTCCTGCAGACACTGCAGTCGCTCCAGGCACTGCCGGCAGTGCAGGCGTTCTGAAGTTCCGATCTCACCTCTTCAGTCCTGAAAGTCAGCCCGAATGCAGATGCGTCATCTCCTGCTGCCGGCATGGATTCTGTGCTTCTTCAGCGTCACTCCCGCTGCTGCCGGTGACGGGCCTCCCAATGTGCTGATGATCGCTATTGACGATCTGAACGACTGGATCGGCTGTCTGCAGGGACACCCGCAGACGCTCACCCCGAACATCGACCGACTTGCTGCGCGAGGCGTGTTGTTCAGCAACGCGCACTGTGCCTCCCCGGCCTGTAACCCATCACGTGCGGCCTTGTTTTCCGGACAGATGCCATGGCGCACGGGTGTCTGGTCGAACGACAGTCAGCGACTTTTTGAACAGCATCCGGATGCCCGAGTATTGCCGCGTGCGTTTCAGGAAGCTGGTTACCGCACATGGGGCACCGGCAAAATGATGCACTCTCAGGCCACTGCCAACAAGCTCATGTGTGAGGAGAGTTTCAACCCGGAGCAGCGCTGGAGCCCGTTTACTCGCAAGCAGACCGACTACACCCCGGAAGAATTGCCATCGAAAGGCAGTGCCCGGCCGCGGCACGTCATTGCCGCAGACGGCCTGCC
>JALRDR010000845.1 GCA_023262145.1 Planctomycetaceae bacterium
GTCAGCACTACAGATTGATTACAGCTTTGATGGCGCCAGTTTCGGGCCTTGTAAAGCTCTCAAAGCGGGTCAGGACCTCATCAAAACCGATCCGGTGCGTAATCCATGGGTCGGTATTGATTGTGCCTTCCTCAATCAGCCGAATGATGCGGCCAAAGTCAGCGGGAAGTGCATTACGGGACGCTTTCAGTGTGATTTCCGGACGATGCAGAACCGGATGCACAAAACCCACTTCTTCGGTTGTGATTCCAACATAGACCAGACTGCCGGTGTGCGCACAGTACTGAAATGCTGAAGACATGGACTGGCGACTGCCGGTTGCGTCGGTGACCACGGAATACATGTCGCCATTCGTGTAAGCTCGCAGCTGTTCCGTCTCACTGCCGTCACCCCGGAAAAGCACGGTGCTGGTAATACCGTACGTCTCTCTCACAAAATCCAGACGTGACTGAGCCATATCCATCACAGTGATCTGAGCGCCGGTGAGTCGAGTGAATTCCAGAACCGACAGGCCAATCGGACCAGCGCCGATGATCAGGGCATGTTCGCCATTCTGCACCCCGCCGCGATCGGTAGCGTGGCAGCCAATCGCAAGCGTTTCCACAAGAGCCAGTTGTTCCCAGTTCAGCGCGGCGGAGCGATGCAGCTTGTCAGCACGGATCAGAAAACGTTCGCGCAGACCACCATCAGTCATGACGCCGATGACATCCAGAGTTGTACAGCAATTGCTGTTGCCCTTACGACAGGCAAAGCAATGACCGCAGTTCATATACGGTTCAACGCTGCAGCGATCACCCACACTGACGTTCGTCACATCTGACCCGACAGCCAGCACTTCCACGCCCAGTTCATGGCCGGGAATACGGGGATACCTGAAGAACGGAAACTTCCCCAGATAACCGCTCAGGTCTGTTCCGCAGATTCCCATGCAGTGTGTGGCTACCAGCACTTCACCCGGCCCCGGGGCCTCCGGTTCCGGCAGATCGATGACGTTGAATTCACGTGGCTGCTGAAGCTGAATTGCTTTCATGGAATCTGATTCTGTCTGTCTGAAACAAGGTTCGTCACCAAAGCCGGTACTGTACGAGGCGGAGGAAGCGGAAAGAACCCGCTGTCTGTTTTTTTCCCTTAGTTCGCATTTGGCGGTGAGGGAATTCCGGTACCGCCCGGTAACTGAAATGTCGGTGGGGCTGGTCGCGGAACGATCGCTTCTGCCTGCTCCAGAAGTTCCTGCAGCTGATCGCCCAGAAACTTTCCGGCAACGGAACACTGCTGGAAGTTTGTATGAGTCGATGCCTGCCACGCATCCTTCTCAAACTGCTCCGCCGCCTTCTTCAGCTTACCAATCTTCTTGCGTAACGTGCGGAAATACGCCAGTGGATCTGCCGTCTGAGTCTCGACTGCACGAAACACATCGAAGATGGTGCGAGCCATCTCATTCAGCTCCGGGAAATCCTCGACTTCGTCACAGTGCTTGACGAACGTGCGAATCATCCACGCATGCGACATCACGC
>JALRDR010000951.1 GCA_023262145.1 Planctomycetaceae bacterium
ACTGAATGTGCATCCAGATGGTTGGTGGGTTCGTCAAGCAACAGCATATCCGGATTCATCAACAGCAGCTGACAGAGCGCCACGCGACGTTTTTCACCCCCCGATAACACCTCAATCTTCTGGTCGGATGATGGCAGCTGAATGGCATCCGCCGCAATTTCAAGATTACGATCCAGCTCCCACAGGTTTGCCGCGTCAATCTGATCCTGCACCGCCGCCTGTTCATTGAGCACCTTCTCCATTTCTTCCGGAGACAGATCTTCGCACAGTTTCATGCTCAGCTCATTGAACCGATCCAGAACGGCTCGCGATTCAGCAACTGCTTCCTCAATGCACTCACCGACCGTTTTCTGCGGATCGAGTCGTGGCTCCTGAGGAAAATATCCGATGCGAATTCCCTTCGCCGGACGTACGGTGCCCATGAAGTCCGTATCTTCACCAGCCATGATCCGCAGCAGAGTACTCTTTCCCGATCCGTTGTTCCCAAGCACACCGATCTTGGCACCCGGATAGAAAGCCAGCCAGATGTCCGAAAGAATCTCCTTTTCGTCGTACAGACGTGTCAGGTTCTCAATCGTCATGATGTACTGAGCACTCATACGGCGGTCCTTTGCTTTCCTGCTGCTGACGTAACTTTTGATTTGCTGAATTCTGAACGCTGAAATAAGTCGGGAACAGACGAGTACACTGAACCCCGCGGGAAGACGTCTGTCGCACCCACCATTCTGCGGCACGACACCCAGCTGGCTATTCACCCAATTGGCTGTTTACTCAGCTGGCCCTGCCAGTACTCGGTCACTGCAAAGCCCCCGCAGTGCATTCAGCGACGAGTCGGGAGGCACACAGAAAAGCGATGCGGCCCGGCGGCGATCACTTGCTGCACAACCGCATGTTCCGGTGGAGCCAGACTGAGCCCTGGCGGCGAACTCCGTCCCGTGCATGCAGATTATCGTCCGCAACGATTTCTGTCGCGAATCCGATGCCACAGGCAGCTGCGAAAAACGGGAATTCTCAACAGCAGGCGGCACTCGAAAGTCATTCGCGTGATGCAGACAGAGCCGCTTTGAACAGATTCCGCAGGACTCTCCGCGCGCATGGCTCAAGCTCCGCTGCTGCACTGCCCCGGGGACCGGCAACATTCAGCTGCCGAATGGTATTCCCACGCAGCCACTGACAGAACTCTGCCAGGTCCACGAACAACTCCTGATCGCCCGCAAACAAGTCCACTGATGGCTGAACAACATGGCGCAGATCCACCTGCCACACAGGACGTCCATAACGTTCGGCACAGTCGCGTGTCAGCCGCGTGCCACCTGAAATACGGCCCCATGTCAGTAACAATGTTGCATCAGAATCACGCACGTTCAGCTCCGTGCGGACTGCGTAGTTCGCGCTGTCTGCCTCCCGCAGCGGATAACGGTCCGGAATCCGACCGTCTTCCGCCCGACGACCGCGAGGACACCAGCCGCCGATGGCAATCTCCAGCTCCGCAGCAACATCCAACGCGACGCGATCCACACCCGTCTGCCCCCCTGACACCACTCGCTCCAGCATTCCACTCCCCTGCCTCGCCGAAAACTCTGTCGCGTCGACTCCGTTGCATCGACCACTTGCCCAGGACCGTCCCGTTTCCCGCATTGATCCCAACAGTCAGCTGCATCCAGCCAGACCTGCTGAATAAGGAAAACAAGCGGACTCTGCGGACGTTCCACTACGATCTTTCGGAATCAGCACCCGCAGCAGCATGTTCCCGCACCCGCTGATGTTCCTCGATCCGAGACTGTCTGAAAACCTGCACTGGTGAGTTTGCCTCGGCATGAAGCAGAGTCTACTTTACCACCAGAGACGTTTCAGTTGGGCGAAGGAAACTTCCCAAAGCAGATGTCTGCGTTGTAAATCGCAGACAACTGCAGACTGCACAAATGCATCACTTTGCTGGTTTGCTTCAGAGCATCATACCGCTTTTCAGAAGTCAGATCCGGAAAACGCGGGGCTCTGAAAGTGGCAATTCAGATCACCAAAAACGAGTGCGTAGCTCAGTTGGCAGAGCAACGGACTTTTAATCCGTAGGTCCTGGGTTCAAGTCCCAGCGCACTCAGTTTTTGTTCCAGTGTTTTTGCTGGTTTCACGCTCCTCGCCCTCGCCGCTTGTGGGCTATTTTTGCCCGGGGTCTCCTCGAAAGGCACCCGGACGCTCAATTCCAGCGAAGCTTCACTTGCACGGGCACTTTCACTGGGACTCAGGCTTCCATTGAAACGAAACTCCCGCTGGTCCCGCCGACCCGCCTCAGCAATTCCTGACCATACCTGAGCCCCTCAGTGTTCACCGCACTGCTAAAGAATTGCCCCGCCCTGGGACGCGGTGGAGCACCGAAGCGAAAGCCCGCGACCTGACGATCTCACCCGCCGGCTACAGGCCTGCCGCCACTCGCTCAGCCCGAAATCGCACCACGTATTTCCGCGCCGGATCGCATTCCCGCGGATTTGGTATCAGCACAAAGTCATCCGTAATTACCGGACGCAACTCATCCCCTTCAAGTACCTGAACCCCCTGCACCCGCTGCGGAAGAAACTGCACCATCGGTCTCCAGCCGCGCTGCGATCCATTGGTATTCACAGGCTGGAATGACTGCTCGCCACGTTGCGGAGTAATCGTCAGAACGTATTCATCTCCGTTGATCTCCAGACGCTGGTCATAGTACTTCGGCAGATCCGCCATCCTTGCAGACCATGCCGGATCTCCATAAAACGCCACAACATCGCGGTCAAATCGCAGACCGCGAAGATCACGTTCCGGAGTCCGATCATCATGCAGTCGATGCACCAGTGCATGGTGATTGGCAAAGAATGCCTCCGTCAGCGAATACCGCCCCGGCTGCTCAACGAAATAGTCCAGCACGCCCCAGCCCATGTAGCCAAACCACGTCGGCTCGGTATAGCCAAGCATCTGTCGCACCCCGGCCGCATTCATCCACGCGAGGGCCATCGCGTCGGGACCATCAATGTCCCCCATCAGGCAGTTGCCGATCGGCAGATAAACCTTCGGATTCGGTGATTCAATCTCGATTCGACGCTCAGCAGTATCCACCCCGAACATCTGCCCCGCCTGCGATCGAAAAAAACCGCTGCGGAAACGAAAACCAATCTGCCACCCCCGCTGCGTCGCATGCCCGGACGTAATCATCAGATCCGGCTGATAATCATTCACCAGCCGCACCAGCGGCCCCGTTGTATCATCTGGTCCCGACAGCTCTTCCGCTGCACTTCCAGCACGCTTACGCACGTGGCGATTCTTCACCAGCTCGTCGTACCACTGCCCCTCGGTGACCATCTCCGTGGCAAACTCCGTTCCGGAGGCTACTTTCTGAATTGTGAGCGGCTCGCTATGGCGAGCTGTCTGCAGGGCGTTTTCGGCGTCGTACCCCGTGAGTATGGCCCAGAATGTGTCTGTGTAGGGATCTTCATCCAGCCGCACGACCAGCCGATGAATTGTCGCAACAAAATCGCCACCAGTATCAGCGGGCCTGCTCACAAAACAGGTATACCGGGGAAACTGCTGTCGTAGTTCAGGCAGCACTTCTTCGAGTGACTCTCGCCACGTGATCACCGTGGCGGAATGCTTTTCCTGCAATGCAACCACAACCGGCTGCCATGCTGCGTCCTGCAAAGTTGCTTCCTGCACAACGACGGCATACGACCGATCGGCTGCGGTTCCCCGCGCTGAATCTGTCGCAGGCTCTGCCCCGCCAACAAGACGCATCATCAGGCTTGCCAGCACCCCTGTCAGCTTCAGACCCCGCATGTGCTTCTCTCCCATTCCGGATTGCCATTCGTGGACGGATTCCAGTCCCACTCACTCCGACTGACCACCTGAGCCCGCTTTGATGCAGATCAGCTGCCGAATTGTGCGAGCATACAGGCACCCCGCTGAATAACTCAGACTCGCCCTCGTCCATGTCGGGCCCGCCGGTCCAAGATCACTGATCCCCAGCACTGCGTCTTCCCGCAATTGCTGAGCATCCCAGCGAATGCAGTACACCGTTCCCGAAAGGGTCGGCAGATATAAATGATCGCCAACAACTGTCATGATCGGTGACGCATGATGCCCCCAGGTATGCGTTCGTGATCGCTGATCCCCCATCACGACAAAGCCGTCATTATTCGTCATCTCGGCAGCTACGAATGCGTCATCCTGCAGATCCCAGACATACTGGTCAGGCTGATCCGGCTGCCGAATCAACTGTACCGGTAACTGCAGATACTCCACCCGCCCGGTCGTCAGCTGAATTCGCCCCAGATACGAATGCTTGTAAGCCCGAAAATAATGAAAATCGCCGACCTGCAAATTGGACTGCTGAGTAATCGCGCGGCCCCGTCCTTCCGGATAGTCAAATTCCTCCAGTGTATCCCGAGCACCATCAGGCCCCTGACGACGAACTGCAACGTCGCGACAGAAATTCACACGCCGCACAACCTTTCCGGTAAGATCCACCCACAAGTGCTCCGGTCCGTGAAATACCAGTGCACAGTCATCAACAACCGGATACGTCTGAGTCGACATGAAGTTGTCCAGCGGTAATGTCCAGATGGTCTGACCGCTGGTCGCGTCAATCATCGAGACTCCCTCAGGACGCTCCGGCGGTGAATGTCCACCTCCGCGACCCACCACAATCACCTGCCGACCATTCGACAGTCGCTGCGGCATGGGAACCGCCCCCATGTTCACACCACACTCTGAGTTCCAGAGCGATTCGCCCGTCTGCAGATCAAGGGCCTCCAGCTGAGTCCACTCATGAGGAGGAGCATTCTTGTGCTCGTGCCCAAAATTTCCGTTCACGGGCAAATAGACCTGCCGCGTAAAAACCACACGACCATCCACAAGAAACGGCTGAGACCTTCCCGCTGCCATCGTTTCCCGCTGCCACAACTGCCGCCCGGAAAAATCAAAACAGGCAGCAGTGCCGGATGCATTGAAGAAGCACACTCGCTGCCCATCGGTCACTGCCGGTGGAGATGTGCTGTCCGAAAAACACCCGCTGACGCGGAGCGGATGCTTCGCTCGGATCGTCTGCTCCCACAACACCTGCCCCGTCTCTGCATCCGCACAGCAGGCAACAATGTCACAGGCAATCTCAGCAGGCGCCCCAAGGCGGGTGTAACGTGTGTAGAAAAGTCTGCCGCCGGAAATCACAACCGTGCTCTGCCCTGTCTCGGGTAACGGCTGCGTCCACGCGATATTCCTGCCGTGGACAACACTCCAACCAGCCACCGCCGTACCAGGCACATGATAATCGCCCGCAGAACCTCCGCCCTGTGGCCAATCCTGAGCAAACCCGCAGGCAACCAGACCTGCACCAGCCAGCAACTGCAACAACACTCGCATCCCTGTCCCGCTCCTGTTCATGCCGCTTCAGGACAGAATATCTGAGAACTCGCCTGTGCTGTCTGCAAATCGCTCAGCAGGGATCTGCAGTCGATCCAGCAGCGTCAGAAACAGATTGCTCAGTCGCATCTGCTGCTCGTTGTAACGCAGATACTGGCCGTGCCTGATGCCCAGCCCACGACCGCCGGACAACAACAATGGATAGTCATGGTTGTGGTGCGTGCGACTGTTACTGGATCCGTACAACACCACTGTCCGATCCAGCAGTGATCCGTCACCTTCCTGAGTCGCTGCCAGACGCTGCAGAAACCGGGAATGATTCTGAGCAAGGAACTGATCGAAGCGGCCCAGTTTTTCAGCACCCCCGGGCTTCCCGGCACCATGTGCCAGCCCATGCCAGTTCCCGGGCAGACCCAATGCTGCGGGGAATGCATTGGCAATCGTCGTAGCACCAGCCACCTGGCCAATCATGTATGTTGCCACGCGAGTTGAATCGGTCTGGAATGCGAGGAACATCAGGTCGTAAATCGCCTGAATATACTCCTTCGGAGCTTCCTGACTGGCGTCAAGATTGACTGTCCCTGGAGCAATCTGAGGCTTCGGCACCTCCAGCCATGCCTGTGCCCGGTCAACTCGCTGCTCCACCGAACGCACGGCTTCCAGATACTCTTCCAGCTTCCTGCGATCCTGTACTCCCAGTGTTCGCCCAAGCGATCGTGAGTGCTCCAGCACCCGATCCAGCATACTGGTGGCATTTCCCAGTCGCCGCCGCTGCACCGCTGCGGCAACACCAGCTTCCTCACCAAACAAGCGATCGAAGATCTGTCGCGGGCTGGAGATCGCCGGTATCGGACGGCCCTCGCGCGAATAGGACAACGTGCACGCGCGAGTTGGCTCACCCACGCCACCGTCGCTGGACAACGTCAGTGAACTGAATCGCGTATCCCGCCCCAGAACCTCAGCGACAGACTGATCGAGCGAAATCGAATTCAGGTACGACCCGCTGCGGTACGATGCCCCCGTCAGGAATACATCCCCCGTATCATGCCCACCCATCGACCAGCCATTCGGGTGAGAAATCCCGCCCACAACTGTCACCTCTGCACGCAACGGCTCCAGCGATGACAACACGTCTGTGAACTGAAAGTCCTTACCGGCTCCTGTCGGAAACCAGCCCCAGTTTCGATCCTCTGCATCGTCCGCCGGCATCGCCACACCAAATGGCCAGTACACCGCACAAAAACGGCGCGGTAATTCCTGTGCCCCATTCTGCTCAGCTGACATGCATTCCAGCCACGGTAGCGCCATGGCAGTGCCAGTTCCCTGCAGCAACATCCGCCTGCTCAGATGCCATGACCTGTTACTCATGATTTCTGCTTCCCAAATTCAAAGTGAATTCCCGGATACAATCTGTTATCGACTGCGAAACACATCCGTCTGGACGATTGCCACAATCAGATCACCCAACCGGTACCCGTTTTCCCGAAAATCACTCACAAGACGCTCCACAACCGGACCATCCTCAAGAACGAGTGTTCGGCCCAGCCCATAAGTCAGCAGCTTTGTGACAAGAGACCCTGCAAATCGATCTGTCTCATACCGGAGCAAATGCTGCTGCAGTCCGTCAACACCGCTGACCGTCGCTCCGCCAGGCAGCACCGCTGTATCCTCCAGTGGGCCACTGATGCGGCGCCCGCCAACCTTTCGCAACACTGTTTCCCGACGCTGCCCAACCGCATCAAAGGACTCCAGCACAATCCCCCACGGATCAATTCCCTGGTGACAATCATTGCAGGCCTCGCGAGTTCTGTGCTGTTCCAGTTGCCTGCGCATGGGCAGCCCGGCCAGGTCCGCCCGCTCCGAATTGAGTTCCGGCACATCCGGCGGCGGCGATGCCGGAGGACTTCCCAGTAACCGATCCAGAATCCACACCGCCCGACGAATCGGATGCGAATCCTCGCCTGTCGAATTCCGCAACAGAAAACTTCCCTGAGTCAACAGTCCGCCACGCCCTGTCTCAGCAGGCAGTCTCACCATCTGAAAGTCACCCCCAGCAGG
>JALRDR010001084.1 GCA_023262145.1 Planctomycetaceae bacterium
TCGGCAGCTTTACCCAGCCGCCCCACGATGCCGCATCGGTGCGTTCGAATTGCCCCTGATTGCCAAGGTCAACCCATGTGGAACCATCCAGCTTCAGGCCGCGACCATTGTGCCCTTCAACGCGATCCACCTTCCCGGAAATACTTCCGCCCGGGGCGCCAGCCACAGAGTTGCTGACGTCCTTGCCATCCTCTTCCTCAAAGCTGAGCAGCACGGTCTCGCCAGCTGGCAGCAGAGGCGTCTGATCGGCCGCCGCTGCTGACGATTCCCGAGTCAGCCAGGCCTGATACTGCTCTGCAGCCACCGCTCGGCGAGACTCCGCTGCCTTTCGAGCTGATGCAAGTTCCTGTTCCACGCCAGGCAACTGCAGCAGCTTCTGCTGATCCGGTACTTCCAGCGTCGGCGCTGCATTGCCGTTGCGGGTCTGCATCCCACCGTCTGAGCTGACATTGAAGTAGGCGTAAAACTGATAGTACTCTTCCTGAGTGATCGGATCATATTTGTGATCGTGACACTGAGCACATTCAAAGCTGAGTCCCAGCCACACCGTGGACGTTGTCTTCACCCGATCCACCACATATTCCACGCGGTATTCTTCTGCGATTGCACCACCTTCGTCGGTTGTGCCGTTGTTGCGGTTGAAGCCTCCGAGGACGCGATCCTGGACACTCGCATCAGGTACCAGATCGCCCGCCAGCTGCAGTGTTGAGAATCTGTCAAACGGCATATTGCTGTTGTAGGCCTGAACGACACGATCGCGCCATCCCCACATGTCGCGAGGCCCGTCTGCATGAAACACACTGGTGTCTCCGTAGCGAGCCGCGTCCATCCACATTACTGCCATACGTTCACCGAAGTGCGGGGAACTGAGAAGACGATCCACCAGCGATTCGTACGCCGAGTCCGATGCATCGTTCTCAAACTCATGCACCTCCTGCGGCGTCGGTGGCAGACCTCGCAGGTCGAAACTCAGACGCCGGATCAGCGTTGCTCGATCTGCCTGCTGTGAAAATGCGAGTCCCTGCTGATGCAGTGCGTGCATCAGGAAGTGATCGATCGGTGTTCGCAGTACCGCGGACTGAACTTCCGGAAGCGGAGGACGCCGGGGAGCTACAAAGGACCAGTGCTGTGTCCATTCTGCGCCCGCGCTGATCCAGTCATGGATCAGCTGCTGCTCTGCATCGGTCAGCGGTTTGCCGGTTTCCGGTGGGGGCATCTGCACGTCAGGATCGCTGCTGGTAATGCGTTTCCAGATCTGACTGTTCGGGGCATCCTGAGGCACGATGGCGGCGCCCGAATCACGTTCTGCAAACACCGCTTCCTGCTGGTCCAGTCGCAAACCCGCTTCACGGTGCTCCGGATCCGGACCATGACACTGAAAACAGCGATCCGAGAGTAACGGCCGAATGTCCCGATCAAATCGAATACTACCCTGCTGAGCAAACAGGGACGGCTGCAGCAGGAATGCAAGACAACCGAGGATCGCAACAAAACGTGTCATGAAGACTGCCCCAGGTGGGATTGGCAGAGGAATTGCCGGAATGGCTGGCAGGAAGAGTGTCACAGGTGGCAACACGAAGGGGATTATTGCCCAAACGCCGGCAGAATGCAAAAACCGGCTGGCCCGATTTCAGCGTCAGCCAATAACCAGGGCTGCACTTCGTGCGGAACGTGCAAATCAGCACAGATTGCTAACGCGGCTCCGCTGCGATTAACGGCAGCAACTGCAGCTGATGAATCCGATAACGACAGTCGTAGGCACCGATGAACAACGCAGAAGCATCCGGAGTCGCCCAGTAATCTGACAGAGACAATTGCTCGGAACGACCACGCCAGTCGGCAATCTGCTGACCGTCCACCTGCATGCGAATGCCGCCGCTGGTTACATCAACAATCACTGTGGACAGCTGATTGACAGCGAAGATTTCTCCCGCATACGTGGTCTCGTTACCAACGTTGAGGCCGTCGATGTTCTCAACCGCACTCCGTACCAGATCACCACCGCGAAACGAAAAAAGCGTCGCGAATCTCTGGTCGCCGGACCTCAGTCCCAGCAGCAGCCCGTTCGGCAAATCCAGCGGTTCCACCACTGCAATCACGCGGTATTGCGCAGGAAACTGCAGCGGGATTTCCAGTCGAGCCCCGAATTGCTTCGGACTGATCAGTCGCCCTTCAACGACATTCCAATCCCCGGTCTGCCACTGCTGTTCCGGAAGCACACCTGGAATCAGTATCCGACCGGGGCCCGGCTGCCACTGCGTTCCCGATTCGGGCGACGTGGATTGCTGAGCCCACT
>JALRDR010001145.1 GCA_023262145.1 Planctomycetaceae bacterium
CGCTCCCCTGTCCTTCAGAACGAAATTTTGCGACGTCACCCTCAGCCTGACCCTGTCCGCGAATCTTGTCCGACCCGTCCCAGCCGGCGCCTGGCAGTCCGCCCATGTAGACGACTGCATCAAATTTGCCTTCACCCAGAGCAATCACCTGAACGCCCAGCTGCGTCTTTTCGCCATCACTGCCAACGGTGCCCGTGTATTCGCCCTGGATCTGATAATCACTTCCGGCATCATCAATTGTCAGGTAGGTATCGTCCTGTGCATGCACACAGACGCTGGTCACAAGCAGTGCCAGCAGGGTGGTCAAAACCGATTTCATACAGACAGATCCTCGAATGAAACACCTCGAAATTTCAGCACGCTGCTCCGACAGGCTGAGCACTGCACATTCCGGGATTGTCGGGTTCCTTGCCCCGAGTTTCAAATCAAACGCCCGCTGCCATCTGCAATTGCTGCCGACGCCGGAACTGTTCGAGTTTCTTCAGGAACCCGACACCGCTATGATAAAGCGAGCCTGACGTGCCCGTTTACCGCGACGTGTCCCGAGTAATCTTCCATGACGCTGTATGTTCTCGACTGCACCGACTGTCTGTCGACCCTGCGCATCCGGGATCTGGCCTGTGCGATTCCGCTGCATTGCCCTCGCTGCGGCGAACACCTGGATCCGGCCACTGCGATACCTCACACCCAGAATCGAAAAGCGGGTGAGAAACGCAAAGCGGCCGTTCCTGGCGCCTCAGCTCCGGACGTCACACTGACATCAGCCACCGGACGAACTCAGACAGGACGCGGCGTAGTACTCAGCGTCGTGCTGGTGGTCTGCGTCTTTGGTGTTGTCGGCAGCGGGTTCTGGTACGGATTTCGCTATCTGACCAGCGAGCTGAATGAACCGACCACTCTTGCTTCCGCCAGTTTCCCGAATAATGTCGATCGTCCCCCCCAGTTCCAGCCCCCGACAATCCCCGGCAGCGCATTCGGCGGGCGACCGCCAGGATTTCCACGCAGCGGTCTGCCCGGATCTGCGGCCGCGAACAGCCGTCCGACGCCCGAGGCACCACCCGCACGCCTGAACCCGGCAGCTGCGTTTCCGATACCTGCTATTCAGGCACCTGCGAACCCCGTAACAGCCAGCCCGGACGTCGCGCAGACCCCCGACTCGGCGCCCAGCTCCACACTCCCGGGGTTTGGTGCATTCCCCGGGGGGCCACCGGCAGGAATGGGCCGTGGTCGACTGCCGAGCTTTCCCCGCGGCCCTTCATTCCCGACGGCAGGCAACCCCAACGGTTCCCGGTTTCGGCCACCGTCAGGCTTTCCCGGCTCCCCGGACAGTCCGCCGGCCAATCCACCTGAAGCGACTCCGACCAATTCGCAGAGCTCACCGGCAGCCGACAACGCGCCGGCACAGCCTGCACCACGGCCAGGTCTGCCAACTCGCGCAACACCACTCCCGGAGCTGCTGGAGATTCTGCAGGCGACGCGCGGCGGACAACGCAGTCTGCCCCTGCGTCTGCTCAGCTCTGCGGAACCAACAGACGAACTGCGAGAGCAGGTTCTGAAACTCATCGCAGATGATCTGCAGGAGGACAATCCGTTTCTGCGACAGACAGCAAGTGCTGCCTTTTGCCGCTGGGCCGGTCCGGAACAGAATGCTCAACTGGTGGAGTTTCTGCAGAATAAGGATCCCCTGCTGCGTGATGCGCGAATCGAATCGCTCCGCACACTGGCCAGACTCAAAGACCAACAGCATCATCCGCACCTCGTAATGATGCTCAACGAACCTTCACTGCAGCGAGAAGTTCGTGAAGCACTGGTCGGGATGGGTGCAGACATCGAACAGCAGCTGCTGGCTTCGTGGCCAGAGTTCACGAATCCAATTGCCAGACGCTTACTGCTGGAAGTACTGCGGGACGTTGGTACAGCTGCCTGTCTGCCACTGCTGGAACAGATTTCCGAATCGCCCGACTTTTCTGTTCGACCGGCCGCCCGCACGGCGTTGCAGGCTGTGAACAGCCGCCTGCAGGCCAGTGGAACCCCGGCAAACTGACGCCCCTGTCGCACATCACAGAGCGGAGACACATGGCTCGTCTGTTCATCGGAATCACTGCACCCGCGACCACTCATGAATTCTGCTGTGGGCCACTTGCAGAGCTTGATGGTCTGCGGATTACAAAACGAGCCCGGCTGCACCTGACCCTGCACTTTCTGGGGCGACTCACTGCTGACCAGCAATTGCGTCTGCAACAGGAACTCGAAAAGGTAACGCGGCAGCGCTTTCCCCTCACGCTGCAGGGACGCGGCTCTTTCCAGCCCACTGCGAAGAACGGAGTACTCTGGATCGGTGTTCGGATGTCCTGCGAACTGCAGGATCTGCATCAGCAGATTGCCTCGGCCATGGTCGCCGTCGGTTTAACTCCGGAATCACGTCCCTGGAAACCGCATGTTACCATCGCTCGATTTCACAGCGATCTGTTTTCGGCGGAAGCTGTTGACGGATTTCTGCATGGACCGACCGATGAGTCGGTCACTTTCGCGGTCGAAAGCTTTTCGCTCTTCGATTCCGCTGCATTTACGAATGCTGACGAGTATCAGATTCTGCAGCAGTTTGAACTGCGGTGAGACTCAAGGTGCACTAATGCAGACAGCCGCCAGCCGCACAAACATGCGTAGTGACGGCTGCGGTTCGTACAACTGAATCAGGGCAGCGGCGGCAGTGTTGGAATCTGCTCCCAGCTGATCGGATCGATCATGTCATTTGGCATCGGGACACTACCCAGTTCAGCAGGGGCTGGAGGTGGTACCGGTGGCGCCTCCTCAACCGGCGGCAGAAAATCCACTTCTGGTACCGGCTGGGCAGCGGGAGCAACACACTGAGGCTCAACGGGCACGTTGCAACCCGGCTGAACTGGCGGTAATGGTGCTGCTGCTGGCGGCACCAGGGCGGGAGGAGCGGGGGCCGGAGCGGGAGGAGCCGGGGCGGGAATCGGGACCGGTGCGTGGCAGGTCACTGGCTGCGAACAAGTGGCCGGCTGAGAACAAGTTACGGGAGCGGTGTCGGTGCACTCGCAAGCATCGGACATCACCGGCTGGCTGCATGTCGCCGGCTGATGACAACCACTCTCAATCCACACGGGCTGGCTGCATGTCGGCATGTGACATCCACTGACGATCTCGCCGCATTCTCCGCAGCCGTCAGCATTTGACCATGCTGTACCGGACCAGCTTACCCGCTGAACCGGAAACTGCGTAGGCAGCACCTGAGCCGTTCGTGGTGAAACAGGAGCTGACAGATCAGCGGACTGTCCCCAGCGATCTCCAGGGAACAGCGGCCTTGTCGCAATTGGCAAGACTGTTCGTTGCCGCTTCAGCAGCGGTCGTTTTGTATGGTGAACTCGACCACACTCACAAACTTCCACGTCACTGCCACGCAGACGTGAATGATCGAGCGAATGACTGACACTTCCAGAGAGACTGCATCCGGTGACGAGGATCAGGGGAAGCAATGCGAGGGGGGTGATGCGCAACATGCAGAAATTCCAGACGGGCTTGCCAGAGTGGCGGGTAGCGCCCCGAACGGGGCGGGAAGGGACCGGGGCGAATCTCCCCGTATCGCTCAAATCGGCTGCGTCAGATGTCAAACTTTAACGATCAGGCAGACTTTTCTGATTTTTCTGGACCTTTGTCCCCGGGCGCATCAGGGGTCGCCACTGGCTGCACACCCCAAAAATGACACAAATCAATAACACAGTTAAACTTACATCTCTGAAAGCTCTCGTATTGTGGACGGGGAAAGTCCTGCCTGCAGTGCAGTTCAATTTGGGCAGGAATGGCATTCTCTATCGATTGCAACGATTCTGATGATGTCCAAGACAGCTCATTGCCGATATTCGATAACGGAGTAGTGGTGCGAAGTTTCGCCGCCGCTGGCCATACGAGCGGCCGCTGAACCTCCGGTCGCCACCACGGTCCCTTTACGCAGCGACGACCGTTCCGATGACCACAGCATGGCGTAAGACGCTGAGTAGACCATCAGCAGGCAGAGAGGATGCTGCGTTGAAGATTTTTGCCGTCTGTTTTTTTTCCTGCGTGTTTTCAACACTCACAGTGCTGACACTGCAGCATAACTCCACCCTGTTTCAGCGGGCCCAGGCACATCCCGGAACAAGCCCAGGCAGCTCAGCGTTGCCGGAAGATGCTCTGAGCGATCTGCAGGAGCCACAGATTTACAATGAATCCGGACTTACGCCGGATGAAGCGGCAGCGGCATTTGTGTATCGCGCCAACAATCGCAGTGTTGTGAATATCGCAACCCGTATTGGATCGGAGCGAGGATTTCTGGGAGAAAACCCCACAGCGGATTCGGGATCCGGATTCATCATTGACCGTTACGGACACATCCTCACCAATCATCATGTGATTGAAGACGCTCAGCGAATTCTTGTCACGATGCACGACGGGACCGAGTTTGAGGCAGAACTGGTGGGCCTTGAACCGCTCAACGATCTGGCTGTTGTCCGCATTCAGGCCCCGGCAGACCAGCTTGTCCCGGTTCGTTTTACCGGCTCATCGCGTCTGCAGGTGGGGATGCGAGTTTTTGCAATCGGCAACCCCTTTGGTCTGGAGCGCACGATGACCACCGGGATCATCTCCAGCCTTGACCGTACGCTCCCTGTGACGCGAGCACGTTCGATCAAGTCTGTGATTCAGATCGACGCTGCCATCAACCCCGGCAACTCCGGCGGTCCACTCCTCAATTCGCACGGTGAGGTGATCGGGATCAACACCGCGATTGCCAGTCGCACAGGGCAGAACTCAGGAGTCGGATTCGCGATCCCGTCCAACCTGCTGGCACGAATTGTCCCGGAGCTGATTCAGCATGGACGCTTCATTCGGCCGGAGTTCGGAATCAACGAAGTGGCGCGTACCGACGAGGGGCTGCGAGTCAGTACGCTGGACCCTGCTGGTCCGGCAGCGCGGGCCGGCATTCGTGGTCCTGAGATCCAGCAGAAGCGTCGCGGTATCTTTGTGTTTGAGTCGCGGGATATCAGCAAGGCCGATATCATCGTTGGCGTCAACGGCAAGGAAACGCTGAAACCGGATGAGTTTCTTTCGGAAGTGGAAAGTCATCGTCCCGGTGATGAGATCACGATCGAAGTCATTCGTGGTGGCCGCAGGATTTCCATTCCTGTTACGCTGGAATAAGCTGCGGCGGCCACTGTCCGATACTGCCTGCAGATCAACTTAACACGGTCAGATCCAGCCCCACTACGCGCTTGTTTCGCGAACAACCGGCTCGCGGCACGCTGAAACAGTTTCGGATGTTCTTGAATGCGATCTGCGTTGTCGATACGGCGTATACTTCCGCTCATTCTCTTCGCCGCTGGTGTCGCCGCGAAAACAGCTGCCGACGAGCCCACTGCCGCTGAGGTACTCACGGCCATGAAACGGGCCACTCAGTTCCTCACGGATCAGGTGGCGGTGCAGGGCGGATATGTCTATCGCGTTCGGGCTGATTTTTCTGAACGAGAAGGCGAGGGTACAGCCACCGCTACGGAGATCTGGGTTCAGCCACCCGGATCACCTTCCGTCGGCTGGGCGTTTCTGGATGCGTGGGAGTCCACCAGTGATCCACAGTTCCTGCAGGCAGCTCGCAACTGTGCTGCCGCACTGATGCACGGACAACTGGAATCGGGTGCATGGACGGATCGAGTAGACTTCGATCCGCGCGGAAAACGCACCGGCCGCTATCGCGATGGTCGCGGCAATCCTGAGGGCCGCAACTATTCCACACTTGACGATGACAAGTCGCAGTCTGCATTGCGATTTCTGATCCGCTTCGATCAGCTCACCGGCTTTCGTGATGCCGAAGTTCATGACGCCGTGCAGTATGCACTGGAAGCATTGCTGAAGGCACAGTTTGCCAATGGCGGATTTCCGCAGGGCTGGGATGGTCCGGTAGAACCGGGACCGATCACCACCGCTTCATTCCCCGATTACGACTGGAGAACTGAAGGACGCTTCAAGAACTACTGGGACTTCGAAACGCTCAATGACGGACTTGCCGGCACTGTGACGGCAACGCTGCATCTGGCGGCAGAAGTCTACTCCGACCAGCGGTTTCACGAGTCTCTGCTGCGGTTTGGAGATTTTCTGATGCGCGCACAGTTGCCCGAGCCTCAACCTGCCTGGGCACAACAGTACAACCATCAGCTGCAGCCGATCTGGGCCAGGAAATTCGAACCGCCAGCCATCGCCGGTCGCGAATCTGAAGACGTCATCGAAACGCTGATTCAGCTGTATGAATGGACCGGGGAGTCACGTTTTCTGGAACCCGTACCGGCGGCCCTTGCCTGGATTCGCCGATCGCTACTGCCGGACGGGCAGATTGCACGCTTCTACGAAATGCAGACCAACCGCCCGCTCTATTTCGTACGGGATTCCTACGAACTGACCTACGATGATTCGCAACTGCCCACCCACTATTCCTTCCGGTCCCGATCAAAAGTGGATCAGCTGGAGCGACGCCTGAACCGAGCTCGTTCGGGACAATCTTCCATTTCGCCACGCAGCCTGAATTCATTGCGCAAGGAAGTCCCTGCTGTTCTGGCACAGCTGGACGACCAGGGACGCTGGCTGTCCGACGAGAAAGGTCGCCCAACGCAGGAAAGCGGTGCCAAACCGGCGGCAGAACTGTTCATCGAAAGTCGCACGTTCTGCCACCATCTGAGCCTGCTGGCAGAGTTTCATGGTGCCCTGCAGGACTCTGCAGCACTCCCGAAGTAACCGCCGGAGCAATCCGACGGTCGCTTCAGGCGGAGCTCAACAGTCAGGCGGCAGCCGCATCTTCTGACTTCTTCGAGGTCATCAGCGACACGACGACAAGCGTGAGGAAACCAAGCGGAATCGTCAGGATTCCAGGCTGACTGAAGGGCACGATGGCATCGGAAGCCGGCAGGCCGTAGACCTTCGAGAAAGTATCTTCGCTGAGCAGAATCCAGCCGAGCGATGACACCATCCCGACAGTGATCGCCGCCACAATTCCTTCCTTCGTGACCCGTTTCCAGAACAGGATCATCACCAGTGACGGCAGGTTGGCCGATGCCGCCACACTGAAGGCCCAGCCGACAAGAAATGACGGGTTCATCTTCTGGAACAGGATCCCGAGCACGATTGCCAGCCCGCCGACGATCACCGAAGAAATCTTTGC
>JALRDR010001146.1 GCA_023262145.1 Planctomycetaceae bacterium
GCCAAGGTTACTGGTGAGCAGAATGGTGGTCTGTTCCAGCAGGTTGCGGCCGCTGTCCGGTTTAGCTGCAAGGTCACGCAGGAATTCGCCCCATGCTGCGATGATCGCCGCTTCGACAATCGCCAGTTGCTCCAGCTTGAGTTCATCGAGGCCATGGTGACTGAGTGAATGGTAGCCCTCCTGAACACCGTCGAGGGGAACCACGCCGCCGGACCCACCGAGGTGATAGGTGATGAAGCGTGTGGAGTCTGTTTCGAGGGCCAGGCGAATCATGTCTGTCATCAGCTTCTGCATACCAATGAAGTCGTTGGCATCGCGGATGTCAACTGGCCGGCTGGCGTCAACAACCGGCTTCGGCCGACGCACCCACTCCTCTCCGGATGTCAGCCGCTGTTCAAGGTCACGTACGCTGGTGAGGTATTCATCCAGTCGCTGCTGATCACCTTTGCCCAGTGTTCGCGCCAGTCGGCGGGAATCATTATGGACGAGGTCCATGATGCTGCGACCTTCACGAATACGTGCCACCTGCTGCTGCTGCTCTGCTCGGGAATCGTCAATGAACAGTTGAGCAAACAGTTTCGAGGGCGAATCCTGTGCTGGAATCATCGAACCATTGGCAGTATAGGACGGGCTGTTGGAACCGCGACTACTGAGCACGAGGGAGGGAAACCTGGTATGATGCCCGAGGTGTCTTGCCAGTAGCTGGTCCATTGAAATGGTGTTCTTTGCCTGACCAGCACTGCCCATTGGCTGGGCCGACAGGATGCTTGCTTCGGCGCGATGCCCGCCGTTCACTTCGGGGTGTGAAGAACCTGAAACGACGGTGAAGTGATCGCGCAGATCATTGACCTGTGTGAGGTAGGGGCTGGGGGTGTAATCCGCGCCAGCAGATTCCGGATTCAGATTTTCGCCCAGCAGACCGAGTCCGAGCGTGAGTGCCACAAATCGTCGAGGTGATTCGTCTTTATTCGCAGCAAAGGCCGGCTGCATAGCGGTCAGCCACGGCAGCCCCAATGCAACACCTGTGCCACGCAGCATTGTTCGACGCTGCAGCACAGAGCCACGGGAAAAGTGAATCTGCTTTGTCATGGGGTTCTCCGCATTCGGTGTCGATCAGTCGAATTCCGAATGACTTCTGGTATGGACTCGCTGGTGTCTGTTATCGATTCAGAAACACCCAGCTGGTGACGATCTCTTCAAGGATGGAGCGAACTCCGTAATTGTCTGCCGAGACAGTCGCCACAATCCGTTCGACTTCGTCTCGTTCAGAAAATGTCACAGCGGCTCCTGTAGCGTATTCCATCAGCATCCGGGTCATACCTGCGGCGATCTGTTCCGGGCGGTCGCGGATGAGCTGTTGAAATTCCTGCAGATTGCCGAATGACTCGCCTGAAGCCAGTTGGTAGCTGGCATCGATTTGCGCTGTGTCTGTATTGCGGCTGTCAATTCCGTAAGTGCTTCGCCAGCGTCCGGAAGGGTCGAAATTCTCCAGTGCAAAGCCGGGCGCATCAATGTGACGATGACAGGTGGAACAGGCGGAATCGGATTTGTGGCGTTCCAGCATATCCCGAATGGACGTTGCCCCGCGAATATCCGGTTCAATTGCCGGTACGTTGGCTGGCGGCGGTGGAATCTCTCTGCCCAGCAGGCGCTCGGAAATCCAGACTCCACGCAGCACGGGGGATGTCGTGGTACCGTTGGCTGTGATTTTCATGATGGCCCCATGAGTCATCAGTCCTCCCGGACGAGCTGTCTCAGCAAGAGAAACCGGCTGCAGCTGATCGCCGAAAACTCCGGCAATTCCGTAGTAGCGAGCGAGGCGTTCATTGAGCCATGTTTCATCTGCTGCGATCAGTCGAACCACGCTCTGATTGTGGTCGAGCATCTGCTGCAGGAACGATTCGGTTTCTGCCACCATCGAGTGCTGTACGATGACGTCGAACCCCGGATACAGTCGGCGATCGGGACTTGTGAAATCAATGTCCCGCAGGTCCAGCCACTCGGCGGCAAAATCCGGGATGAAGTTCTGGCCATGGGGGTGAGCCAGCATGCGGTGCAGTTGCTCACGAACGACCGCCGGATCCTGCAGCTTGTCGTCCGCAGCCAGTTCTGCAAGCTGTTGGTCGGGTGGGCGATTCCAGAGGAAATAACTGAGCCGTGTGGCTGTGGCCCAGGAATCGAGGCGTCCGGGGGTGGCTGTGAAATACAGAAAGCGAGGTGAGCAAAGCAGGCTGCGATAGCCAACACGAATGGCATCCAGCAGCGATCCGTTTTGTTGCAGTTGTTCTTCCGCCAAAGCCACATAGTCAGTGATTTCAGATGGCTGGACCGGTCGGCGAAAAGCACGTTCAGCAAAACTCAGCAGCAGCCTGTGCAGATCGCGAAGCGGTGCTGCGGACTGCAGCGTCGCCTGCTGCAGATTGCTGACCTGCGACTCTGGCTGCAGGTCGCCGAACAGCAGTCGTCCTGCGGCATTTTCCGAAAGGCCATGATGAATCTGCTCCATCCTCAGGTGTTCGATCGCAATCCCTGGGAGATTCTGTGGCCCCCCTTCACCCGCTCCGACCTGCCCACCGGAGAAGCGACCCATTTTCAGAGTATCATCACCCGGACGAACTTCCAGCATGTCACCTTTGGTGAGCCAGCCGGTAAACGTCCAGTCCCGGAATTCTTCGCGAGCTTCGAATGCTCCCAGCCAGTTGAGCAGGGGAGCACTGGACACACAGCGTCCGGAATTGACGGTACACCAGACACCCCCGGTTGCCGGCGGCTGCAGTGCTTTGGCGCGAATGCGGAAACGATAC
>JALRDR010001184.1 GCA_023262145.1 Planctomycetaceae bacterium
GCTCCAGCCTGCTGGTTGACGCGGGCCTGATTGCCAATGAAGGCAGTGGTCTCGGAATTGATCAGATTGACTGTGACGCCACCAGCGATGCCGAAATAGAGCCCGCCGGCGGCTGCAGCGGCGATCGTAAAGATCTCCTCACTGGATTTTGCCTGAACAATCACACCCTGCTGGCTGGTAGTACCAAAGGTTGTGTTGTTGTCGGAGAAGATTTCTTCGCGAGATGAGGAAATGGTGCCGTCGAATGTGGAGACACCGCTTCCCGCGAGCGCCAGTGCATCCACTACAGCGAAATCACCGAGGAAGGCCTGGGTCTGCTTGTCGATCATGACAACAGAGACTGAACCGCCGATGCCACCAGCTCCCAATCCAACAGCCAGCCCACCCGCGATGATGAAATCGTCTGTCTCATCGCTCGCTGAAACATGAACTGTTCCACCGGCATGCACTACGACGTGATCACCTGCCGCGGCACTTGCAGTTGCACTGTTCCCAATCCACGCGCGAGTGGACAGATCGTACATCTGTACTGAGGCGGCCCCGGCCAGAGAGAAGGTGCCTGATGCACCGACGGCACCAACAATGGACAGGACATCCAGAGTGTTTCGAGCAAGTACAGACACATCGCCCTGAGCGGATACAACTGCGTTGCCGATCCAGGCTTCTGTGAATCCGTTGTAGAGCACAACGTCCGCACCCGGTACGACGGCGGCAGTGCCAGCCAGAGCAACGCCTCCGGCGATGCCCCAGCGGAGATAATCATTGCCAGCAGCAACCAGCACTGACTGGCTGGCTCCCGCGGAAGTATTGTCGCCAGCGTTCACGGTAACATGGTCATCAATGTGAGCGCGGGTGGTGTTGTTGACGACGGTGACCGTTCCACCGATATTCACCGCGACGGTACCGGCTCCGCCGACACTCAGGCCAAAACTACGAATATCATCACTGTTTGTGGCGGTGACTGACAGTCCGGCCATGGTTGCCGTGGCGGGAGTTGAATTGCGGTCATTATTCAGCAGGCTGAGCACACCTGCTGGCAGTACATCACCGTTTCCACCGCTGCCGTCGATATCGGCATCGAGCGAATTACTGACATCGAAGGCTTCTGTGAGCAGCCGATGTTCCGTTCCCGTGCCAACGCTGGTCAGGTTGACAACGCCCGTAGCGGTCTTCGAGGTTTTCAGGCGAATCGTGTTGGCGTTGACCACGTCGACGTAATAGGCCTGATCGTGAGTCAGCCCGCCAATGCTGCTGCCGCCACCGTTGGAATAATAGACCTCCTGATTCTGCTCAAACCCGTGTCCGAACAGAAAAGTGATTTCATCTGAGTCCAGATCGATGGCTGTGTTCGGATCGAAGGCCGGTCCGATATCCCGACCTGTCGGAGCGGTACGGTCGATCACGAAATCACCGGTGCTTGCCGTGATTGTCCCTTTGCCCGGACGGGCTCTGGCAACAACGTCAGCAAAACCTCCTGCCCCGACGGCAACCCCGTTGATCTGAGCACTGCCGATGAATGATTCCGTGACCTTCGTTACGATCGGCACTGAGGCGGAGGCGCCGATACTCACGGTGCCGGCACCGGAAACGCTGCCGCCGATGCTCAGAGCCGATGTGTCATCGCTGGCTGCAATGCTGATACTGCCATCGGTAACGACACGTGTCTGACCGCTGGCAGTTGCGGTACCGGAAATATACGCCAGGGTTGTGATGTCATAGATGCTGACGGAGGCAGAACCTGCCAGCCCGATGGTGCCGGCTAAACCGATCCCAGCGGCGATGGAAAAGACGGATTCGATGGAACTGGCGTGGATCCTGATTGTGTCTTCTGCGGTAATTTGTGCCCCAGCGGCGACGAACGCCCGGGTATCCCTGGTGATCAGACCAACATCCGCACCCACCCCGAATCCAATCGTACCCGCACCTCCCAGAGAACCACCCAGACCAAACAGATCCATGTAGTCAGCGGCGACAATGAAGATCGAAGGGCCAACGTCAACATTTGTATTGCTCGCATTGACCTGAGCGTTGGAATCGATGAAAGCACGAGTCGTTTCATTCAGAAGATTGACTGATGCGGAACCGGCAATGCCAGCCGTGGCAGCGAAAGCTCCCGCTGCTGCAATGGTGAGAATTTCCTCAGCTGAGACGGCGGTTACGAAGACACCCCGTCTGGAACTGGTCAGTGGTGTTCCATTCGAATCAAAATCTCCGGTATGCACCGAGATTTCGCTGGTGAGTCCTTTGGCAGACACATCTGCGTTTTCACCGATCCACGATTCCACTCGATCATTTCGTTCAAGTACCGTTGCGGAAATCCCGACGCCGGCTGTCTTACCAAGCCCAAGCGTACCCGCAATGATCAGCAGGTCGGCAAAGCCCGCTGCCGCGATCTGCACGTTGCCTCCGGCAATCAGGTCAGCATCAAGACTGTCATCTGCTGCACCGGCAACCCATGCCTGGGTGGTGGTGTTCATGACACTCACCGCTGCAGACGCTCCCAGCCCGACGGTCATTCCTGCAGCGATTGTGCCGGCGACACTGATCAGATCTTCGCTGGAGTCAGCGAGAACGAAGATGCTGTCCGCCGCTTTGACCGTCGTGTCAGCAGCGATCCACGCCTGCGTGTGCTTATCGATGACGCCGACGTCAGCGGCAAGTCCGATCCCTGCAGTCTTCCCGATACCAAGAGCGCCGGCCACGCTCAGGATGTCAGACCGATCTGCCGCCAGGATGTAAACGCTTTGATTGGGCGCCGGAGTGTATGTGCCGGTATTGATCTGTGCCCCGGTGGACACAAAGGCCTGTGTTGTTTCATCCATTAACCGAACAACAGCGGACCCCTGGAGTCCGGCCGTCTTGCCGCCAGCGGCACCAGCGGCGATGGTGAGCAGATCTTCACGGGATGTCGCTGTGACTGAAAGTCCGTTCACAGGGCGAGTCTGCGGATTGCCGTCCGCGTCGTACTGGCCGGTTGGGGCCTGCAGTGAGTCCCCGTTCCCGAGCGCATCCACCGCCGCATTGCGACCCACAAAGGATCTGACGGTGTCTTCGTGGATGAGTACAACCGCGGCCATTCCGACGCCAGCAGTCTTGCCGACGCTGACATTTCCGGCAACCATCACATAATCAGCTTCGTCAGCAGCTGCGACCAGAATATTGCCACCGGCGACGACGGTACAGGGCGTGACCAGAGTGTCGCTGCCAATTCGAGCTGTGGTGCTGGTATCAACAACGTAGATTGAGGCTGAGCCAGCCACAGCGATCTTCTTGCTGAACCCGAGGGTGGCGGCGACAGAGATCACATCTTCATAAGAACGTGCTCGTACGATGACATTGGATCGGGCATTCACCGTCGTTGCGGCTTCAATCCACGCTTCTGTGGTCTTGTCAATGAGTGCAATGTCTGCGGCGACACCGATTCCGGCAGAGCCACCATAGGCGACACCGCCGGCAACACCGATCAGATCCGTTGCGTTGAGTGCGATTACGTGGACATTCTGGCTTGCTTCGTGTGCCGAATTGTTCGGATTGATGACGGCGGTGCCACCGATCCATGCCTGAGTCTTTTCGTCCATCAGATTGATGACCGCTGATCCGGTCAGGCCGACCTTGCCTTTTGCTGCAATGGCTGCACCAGCGGCGATGGAGAGCAGATCAACACTGGTGACGGCCGTAACGGCAACTCCATGCGCGATCGCAGTCGTCGGGGTTCCGTCAGCATTTCGTTCCCCGCTCGGAATGGCAATTCCGGAGCCCTTACCCTTGCCGGTGACAATTGAATTGCTGTCGATCCAGGCGCGAGTTGTGGTGTCATGCAGCAGAATTGCTGCAGCGGCGCCGACGGCTGCCTTTCCTTTGAGACTGACGGCCACATTGCCGGCGAAAACTATGAAATCTGCATCCTCTGACGCAGACACAAAGACGGTTCCGTCAGCAGTGATTCCGTCAGTATGGCGTCCGGAGATAAAAGCATCGGTCTGCGTTGAAATCAGATTCACTGACCCTGCGGCGGCGATTGCCATCCCCTTGTTGCCGACGCCGATCGATGCTGCAACGCTGACCAGATGTGATTCGTCAGTTGCTGTGATTCGCAGATCGCCCGCGGCAGTGATGTCGGAATTGCGGACCCCGGAGGTTGTTTCCACCTCCATGAAATTGACCACTGCAGAAAGCCCGATGCCGTTCTTGCCGCCATAACCAATTGCACCAGCAACGGTCACAATGGACGGCTTTTCGGCTGCCGCGACAGTGACACTTCCGGTACTACTTATCCGGGAACTTTCAACGAGAGCCGTTGTCGAGTCGTCGATTTCATTCCAGGCCACAGAGCCAGCCATCCCGGTTCCGTAGATTCCGCTGCCTTCGGAATCCGTTGTCACAGCAAGCCCTGCTGCAATCGATTTGATCCGAGCCCGATTATCGGCCGTGACGGAAACGTCGCCTGCATCTGTCAATAAGGAGTTGCTGATCCGGGCGACTGTTTCGTTATCCATGCTGTTGTACGAAACGGCTCCTGCCAGCCCAAATCCCTTCGTCTTGTTCAGAGACAGCGCAGCCGAGCCTGAAACAGTAAGAATCAGCGTATCTTCGTGTGCCGCTACAGAGACATCATCAGCAGCGGTGACACTTGCGTCGGAGATGGATGCGACTGTGGTATCGGACTGCTTGTTGACAGAGACGCTTCCTGAGATTGCGATCCCCTGCTTTGGAGGCTCTGACTGTTTGCTGCTGCTGGAGGTCTGTGACTGCTGGGACTGCGTTGCGTTCAGGTCGCGGCTGGCATTCTGGCGCTGCAGCGGGGGAGTCGTTCCGGAGGCCCCGGACCCACCGGTAGACGACGAAGTGCTGCCGCCGCCGGAAGTGACAGCGGCAGCAAGAGTAAACGTATAGTTTACACCCGTGTTGCGTGCGGTCACATCAATTGTTCCGCCAGCCTGCAGGGAACCGGCATTCACTGGATCTGACAATCGATGCAATGTTCCGGTAGAGGCAGTCGCATCCAGCGGGATGACGACCTGGGTGTCCGGGTTGAGCAGCCTGATCGTTCGCAAATCGACAACGTCAACCAGATAACTTCCTCCGTGTGTCAGCCCACCAATGCTCTGGCCACCGCCATTTTCATAGACGACAGTCTGTCCAGCGGCGAAGGAGTGCAGAGATTCAAAGGAGATTGTATGGTCAGCATTGCTGACCAGCGGGGTGGCGCGGAAGGGAACGCCGATGGAATGGCTGCTGCCAGTAACATTGCTGATATTAAGACTCAGCCATTGGCCACTCTGCGCATTTTCAGCGGTGTCGGCGAGTCGAATTCGCTGCGAATCGACGACGATCGCGAAGTACTCATTCTTGTTCGACAGTCCTCCAATGCCACCACGAGAATCATCTCCATCGGGCTGGACGACAAAGCGGTGAGCAATGATGGGATTTTCTGCGGTACCGACAACCTCCATGATTCTGGCAGCGGTGGTCTGTCCGGCATTGATGCGGATTGTGAGTGTGCTGCCACTGAAGCTGGCCGTTGCGTTATTTCCGGTGATGGCAGCATCATCAATCACATTGATGGTGACATTGTTGTCAGCGGTTCCAGGGTTGATGGCCGT
>JALRDR010000036.1 GCA_023262145.1 Planctomycetaceae bacterium
CCCTGCGGATTGGTCCAGATCCAGCGCAGCCTGTTCAGCGACTTGCGATCACGATCCGGCGGAAAGGGAAACTGCGGTCGCGGCTGCAGCGCCTGCTCGAGTTCTGTGGCGGAAGCAGGAGTGGCAACGGAGGCCACCAGGTTCTCTTCCCATGCTGTTCGCGCCTGCTGCAGTTCGCCACCCGGATGTTCCCGAAATTCATTCAGGGCTCCGATGCGGTCCTCCAGCTGACGGCGGAATTCGTCTGTGTTCAGCAGCGGTGAATCGGTCGCAAGGAACGGAGCAGAGTTGCCGTTGACGGCACCCCGACCCGACTCAGATGAGGCATTGAAGAAGGCAAAGAAACGGTAGTAATCCTGCTGCGTGATGGGGTCGTACTTGTGGTCATGGCACTGAGCACAGCGCATGGTCAGGCCCAGAAACGTGGTGGAGACCGTATCGATCTTGTCCACGATCGCCGCAACACGATATTCCTCCGCAATCGTGCCACCTTCGTGCGTGTTCATCCCGTTGCGGAGAAAACCAGTCGCCATGGTGGTCTGTGGTGTGGCGGCGGGAAGCATGTCTCCCGCGATCTGCTGCCGTATGAACTCGTTCCATGGCAGGTTCGTGGCGAAGGCATGCAGCACCCAGTCCCGCCAGACCCACATGTCGCGATGGTCATCGATGGAGTATCCGTTGGTGTCGGCGTAGCGGGCAGCATCCAGCCAGTCGAGGGCAAGTCGCTCGGCGCAGGCGTCGGTCGCCAGCAGATGATCGATGAGTTGCTCGTAAGCCTGCGGGGACGAATCGCTCAGGAATTCCTGCACGAGCGCCGTGGATGGCGGAAGCCCGGTCAGATCCAGCGAAACGCGGCGCACCAGCGTGGATGCCGCCGCCGGATCAGAAAAGCTGAGCCCGTTGCGGTGGAGCTCGACGGAAATGAACTGATCGATGGGATTTGCCGATGCCGGTTCGCTGTGCGGAGGTGCAGGACGCTGGATCATCGCGAAAGACCAGTGCTCTGCATACGGGGCACCGGCATTGATCCAGTCTGTGAGCAGCTGAACTTCATCTGCAGTGAGCGGTTCGGCGTGTTCTGCCGGCGGCATGCGGATGTCCGGGTCGCTGCTGCTGATGCGGCGAATGAGCTCGCTGTTGTCAGGCTGGCCGGGGACGACGGCTGCTGAGTGATCAGCACCAGATGTGGCCGCAGCCGCGGTGTGCAGGCGGAGCGTCGTTTCCTGTTGAGTGGCATTCGGACCGTGGCAGGCAAAGCACTTTGAGGACAGCAGGGGGCGGATTGTGCGCGCGAAGTCGGGTCCGGGATTGTGCTGCTGAGCGTATCCGGCTGGGAGTGTCTGGAACAGGAGGAGGAGCAGCAGCAGGGGCTGCAGCCGCGACAGACTGTCCGGGAGTATGCTCAGAAAGTACCGAGGCATGAGCGAAGATTCCGATGGAAGAACGGGAGAGCACGGGGGGGGGTGGAGGCTGTCAGGAGCAGGCATCGCACTGGTGCCGGGTGCCTGCCGCGACCGGAGTTTGATTCTACTCCGGAACGCCGGTTGAAGGCAAATTGAGAGTGCCGGGCAGGCACTCGGATCGGGCAACCGGATCGGTTGCATCCGATGGCGGCTTACGCCGCCCAATTCGCCTCGCTAGGCGAATTGCTGGCGCATGACAGACAAGCGCCCGTAGGCCGGACCAAGGAACGCAGTGACGCAGATCCGG
>JALRDR010000218.1 GCA_023262145.1 Planctomycetaceae bacterium
GCTCCAGATGGCAGGAAAACAGCAGGCCGCTGGAATGATACTGAATGCTGATCAACTCTGCAGCGGTGCCGCAGGAATTCGGCGGGTGTGCCAGTGTGCGGACAACAGCGCAGGACGGCTGTTGATGCGTTCCTGATCAACTTACCCGGGAAACTCAAGCACCTGCTGGCTGCGACTGGTCGGGATGCTGAAGCTCACCGGGAACTGCCCGACAACAGCATGCAGAGCAGCGCGACCAGGATGGAAACGGCGAACTGCAATGCTGCCATAGCTCGCATGCTCTGAGTGAATTCCGGGCGGAGCACCCACCGCGCTGCTTCGCGACGTTCCTCACGCGGAACAAAGAACATCAGAAACTGGCGTGGACGTGAGGAAAAGTACCAGGTCAGACAGGCAATTGAGGTGAATCCGGCAAAGGCAATCAGAGGATCCACGTTGTTCATGACTGGGCACTCCAGCAGACGACCAGAATCCTGTGGCAGACAGCAGCAACTCAGGCGTGCCCGGAAGCAGCCTCACCATCGATCAGAATATCCTTAAGTACGTGAGCTTCCTCAACGCCGGTCAGCCGCTGATCCAGGCCCTGGAAGCGATACTGAAAGCGGCGGTGATCAATTCCCAGACAGTGCAGCACCGTGGCGTGCAGATCACGCACATGTACCGGATCACTGGCAATATTGTACGAATAGTCGTCGGTCAGGCCCCATGTGGTTCCGCCTTTGATTCCGCCGCCAGCCAACCAGATGCTGAAACAGCGTCCATGATGGTCACGGCCGCTGCCGAGTGCTCCCTGGCTGTAAGCGGTGCGGCCGAATTCGCCACCCCAGAGAATGACCGTGTCCTGCAGCAGTCCCCGCTGCTGCAGATCCTGCACGAGTGCTGCCGAGGGCTGATCCGTATCGCGGCACTGTGCAGCCAGATGGGTGGGCAGCGAACCGTGCTGATCCCAGCCTCGATGGAACAGCTGAATGAAACGCACGTCGCGTTCCGCCATTCGCCGAGCCAGGACGCAGTTCCATGCGAACGTGCCCGGCTGGCGCGCATCTTCACCGTACAGATCGAAGGTGCTCTGCGGTTCCTGCGACAGGTCGGTGATTTCCGGAGCGGCCATCTGCATGCGATAGGCCATCTCATACTGATCAATCCGGGTGGAGATTTCGGGGTCACCAGTTTCCTGCAGTCGCTCGCGGTTGAGCCCTGCCAGCGCATCCAGCTGGGACCGCCGCGTGGTTCGGGTGATGCCCGGAGGATTGTTCAGATACAGGACCGGGTCATCGCCCCCACGCAGCTGCACGCCCTGCTGGCTGGAGGGAAGAAATCCGCTGCCCCACAGTCGTGAAAAGATGGGCTGGCCCGGATTCTTGCCATTACCCTGCGAGATCAGCACGACGTAGGCCGGCATATTGCGATTCAGACTACCCAGTCCATAGCCAACCCAGGCGCCCATGCTGGGATTGCCGGGAATCTGCGAACCGGTATTCATCCATGTGATGCCCGGATCATGATTGATCGCTTCAGTGTGCATGGAATTGATCACACAGAGCTCATCCGCCACGTTGCCGAGGTAAGGCAGCAGGTCGCTGATCCAGAGTCCACTGTGCCCCCGACGACGATAATCAACGATCGGACCGCAGACCGGAAACTCCTTCTGCCCGGCAGTCATCCCCGTCAGACGCTGATCGCCCCGCACGCTGGCGGGAAGTTCTTCACCATGACTGCGCCGCAGGTGCGGTTTGTAATCCAGCAGATCAATGTGGGACGGCCCGCCCGACATGAACAAGGAAATCACACGCTTCGCTGTCGGTTCAAAATGCGGCATGACGTTGGGCGCAGCGGCTGTCGATTCCTGCAGCAGTGAACCAAGGGCCATTCCCCCCAGTGCCAGACCGGATCGGGAAAACAGCGTGCGTCGGGAAACGGGATTGAGCTGCGACATGAGTGTGACTTCAGGGTGTGTGAGAGCGGTTGATGCGCCAGATTCGGTTCCTCTGCCCGATCGTCTGCTATTCGCGTGTGACAACTTCATCGAGGTTGAGCAGCATCAGGGCCAGCGACACCATGGTCGCTCGCTCAGCAGGTTCATCGGACGACACGACACCGGAGTAGTCCAGCCACTGCTGAGCCTGTTCCGGGTGGTTACGAAATTCAGAATGCTGTTCGTCCCAGGCTTGCTGCAGCAGCTGCAGTTCGCTGGCGGAGGGTGGTCGGCTGGTCACAGCCAGGAACCCGTACTGCAGGCGTTCGGTGATGGAATCGCCCTGCAGTGCCATCCGTTCTGCCAGTCCCGCGGCTGCGCCGGCAAATTCCGACGAGTTGAGCAGCACGAGCGCCTGCAGCGGGGTATTGGTACGGTCACGTCGGACGACGCAGGTCTCGCGATTGGGAGCGTCAAAAAGCATCATCGCCGGCGGCGGTGCGGTACGTTTCCAGAAGGTGTACATGCTGCGGCGACGCAGTTGCTTCGTCTGATCAGGAAAATAATGCTGCGCCGTGAATGCCGGCAGGTATCCATAGTGGCTGACCTGCTTCCACAGGCCGGATGGCTGGGACGGGAAAACTGAAGGACCGCCAATCGCAGGATCCAGCAGACCGCCGATTGCCAGCGCCTGATCACGGATCAGTTCAGCCTGCAGTCGATAGCGTGATGCGCGTGCCAGCAGACGGTTGCCCGGATCCCGCTCCAGCAGATCCGCAGTGACGCGGGAAGATTGCTGATAGGTGCGTGACAGCAGCATGGTCTTCAGCAGATGCCGCAGGTCCCAGCCGGATTCGACGAACTCGGCAGCCAGCCAGTTGAGCAGCTCCGGGTGCGACGGATACGAGCCCTGAAAGCCGAAGTCTTCGGTTGTTTCCACCAGCCCGACTCCAAACAGCAGCTGCCAGTAGCGATTGACAGCAACGCGGGCCGTGAGCGGATTTGTCGGAGCCACCAGCCAGTCTGCCAGATCAAGACGGGTGACCGGCCGGTCCTGCGGCAGCGTTCCAAAGAGTGCCGGGATTCCGGCGGTGACTGTGTCTCCGTGGGAGTTGTACTGTCCTCGCAGCAGCATGGGGGTGGCACGGTCGGGATTGCTGTGGTCCATTACCATCACGGTCGGCTGTCCCGCCTGCTGTTGCTTTCGCAGGACATCGATCTCCGTGTCCAGACTCTTGCTGAAGGTCTGCATCGGGCCGT
>JALRDR010000234.1 GCA_023262145.1 Planctomycetaceae bacterium
GCCGACGAATACATCATCGTCGGATCCAGAAACAGGGAAAAGAATTCGTTCCCAAGGTCATAGTGAGCATGAATGTTGCGGCGACTGCCCGCCTTTGAATTTCGATTACCAAAGTGCTGCCAGCGGTGACGCAGGGCAGCAAACTTCGCAAGTGGCCCTGAAAGCCCGGCCAGCACGTGCTCGTTACGCAGCAGCACACGAAACATGTCCGTCAGATTCTCCGAATCCCACTCCCCTTCGAGATACGATTCGGCAGCTCCCAGAGCTCCATCGAACAGCAGTCGTCGGTACAGCTGCGCAGACCTGACCACGACGTCTCCTCGCAGAGGGCAGCAATCGATCTCCCCAAAGCAATCCACGCGAGTTCCATCCAGCATGGTCAGCTGCCCAGCCTGTATACCAGACAGAGATTTCCGAACCGCCTTCTCCGCCATGGCGGACAGAAGCGTTCTGTTTTCGTTTCGCCTGGACTTTAACGCCCCCTTCAATGGAACTTCTCTGCGGGGTTCAGTTCGAGTTTCAATCAGCTCTTGTGTTGACATGTCTTCACCAGTTTCCATGGGTATTCAATTGATTCTGTGTCACTTTGAGTCAGTTGCGGGCAGCTTCCAGGTGCTGACTACTACTCAGTGACAAGTGCTCTTCCGCCGTCAGGTTGCTGCTCGATACATGTTCCGGATGAGGTACAAATGGAACCCCCTTCCACCACAGCTTCAGTGCCTGCCAGTAAATTGCCACTGCAATTCGTGCTGTCAGCAGGGGCTGTCGCAGCAAAAACGCCCGCAGAACCGCCGGACTCAGCTCACGGCGACTCATCTGCAGCGTCACATCAAACAGGTCTGTTCCAGGAACCCGCTCCGCGCCATCGTCGCTGTCAGTGTCCACACCACGTACCTGATTCTCAATGTGGATGAACAGCTCCTGTCCAGGCTGCGCAATTCGCCAGCAGTAGCGATGATTCATCTGCATGAATGGCGAAACGTGGAACACCTTGTCACACCACAACAGCCGTTGACGACCGCCCTCGTCAGTGATTGCCGGCAACACATACAGATGGCGTTCGCCCCAGGGAGTGTTTGTGACCTCTGCCAGCACCGCTTCCACGCGCTTGCCCGAGGAATCAAAACAGAAATAATAGCTGACCGGATTGATGACATACCCGAAGTAACGGAGATTCGTCAGCAGCCTGACCGGCCCCTGAGGACGTACCCCGAGTTGTTTTTCCACTTCGTCCAGCACGCATTGCCTGAGCGGCACATGCGGGTCTCCGAAATGATCGGAGCGACAAAAACGAGCCAGCCCGAATCGCTCGTTCGACCACAACCATGATCCCTGAAACACCTCGCACAACTCATCCAGATCCAGGTACAGCTGGAAGATGGAATAGCGAAAGGAATTTGCTGCGGGGCGAAAGCGACGATGCCTTACCCATCCGGAATAAAGACAGCTCTGCATTCGGTCAGACTCCTGCCTCTGATGTAATCACCGAGCCGGCTGATGAAGTGCGCACCTCAGGCTGCGTATTTGCAGAACTGATTTCAGGAACCCCGAACGCTGATGTGACCGCAAGAGCACTGCGAACGCCGTCTTCGTGAAATCCGTTGCCCCAGTAAGCCCCGCAAAATGACGTTCTGCGGGATCGAATGAGCTGATAGTGCTCGGCCTGTAACGATGCTCTCTCCACAGTAAAAATCGGGTGCGAATAGCGATGACGCGAAATCACCTGGTCTTCACTGATCAGTTCCGAGTCGTTCAATGTAACGCTGAACGTATGCGGTGATTCAATGTGCTGCAGAATGTTCATGTTGTAGGTGATTGTCGCCCGTTCCTCAGGATTCACCCCGATGCGGTAATTCCATGCCGACCATGCACGCCTTGCTCGTGGAAGGACTCGCACATCTGTATGCAGCACGGCCTCGTTCTGCGAATAGGGAAACCCGTTCAGTATTCTCTGCTCGAGCGGATGCGGGTCGGCAAGCAGGGACAGAGCCTGATCCGAATGACACGCGAAAATCACTTCGTCAAAACGCGCTTCGCCGTTTTCCGTCTGCAACGTGATCCCGGAGTCGTCTCGAGAGACACGTCGCACCGGATCCCCCACGCGCAGGG
>JALRDR010000262.1 GCA_023262145.1 Planctomycetaceae bacterium
GCAGAGTTGCAACCAGACGGTCAGGTGAACACGGGGACGCTTTGCCGGATCTGCGCTGCCGCCTGGTTCGGCCTACAGTAGATCTACGGCCAGGGACGCCGATGGCCCGGGATCACGGTATACTCGCGCACGGTATAAATCCCCGGGATCATTCATCAGCCGTGCGTCGCTGAATGACACACCACAGCAGGCAGGTGTTCGTGGTGTGCCCCGGAAGACCGATTTCAATGGTGAGCCGACCGTCCCGGATATCCATCTCCGCCGTGAACTCCTCAAACATGGGCGTCGTCACATCCGTGGCCACCTGAATTCCTTCAATGGTGACGTTCTGGCCAAACTGCTCGTGTTCCGAATCACCGATGCAGACCGTCACCGAGTAACGACCGGGTTCCAGAGCGTACTCAAAGACATCGTGGCTGCGTGTGAACAGAAACGTATCCAGCAGCGGATTGCCCATGGCCTGACGGTGACGATTGCTGACACTGATATCCCGAGTCCATCCGCGTCCGGATGAATCTGTCCATGGCGCCCCGGAATCCAGAATCCAGCTCTTTGGAACGCTGGTCCCTGCGGCTGCGAAGCTGATCGCAGCAACCGTTTCCGTTTCCGAAATCTGCGGGGGAATTCCATCTTCATTCGCCAGGCTGGAGACTGCGTGCTGCCAGCTGCTGCCTGCCGGGTTCAGCGGGAGCGGGTCATCGTGATCTGCAATTCCATCGCCATCTCGATCGCCCTGCAGCACGGGCTGCGGCCATGAATGCAGGACGCGACCCCGCAATTGTCGCCATGCTGACGCAGCAATCTCCGCCCTTGTGCCCGGGTTTTCAGGAATCTGCAGCAACGGAGTTACATCGCCGTCTGCGACATAGACAGACGCAGCACGTTCCTGCAGTTCCTGAATCCACTCCGCTGTGGCCGGTTCATCGGCAGCAAAGCGAATCTCACGCGCGGCAACGGGAAGCACTCGATGCGCCGCCAGCATCTGCACGGCGACAAACGCAGGGTGATCCGGTTGCAGATCCGCAAACGGCCAGAGCATTCCCGGGCTGCCGCCTTCGGTCATCTCTGTCAGCCCGCGCCAGACCTGATCCATCAGTTGCCGGTCCCAAGGCAGCATTCGCGGATCACAATTCTGCAGCAGGCTGATTGCTGCCACAGCACCAACCGCCTGACCGACCATCAGGCTCTGGTCATGCAGTCGCAGCGCCGAACTGACGATGCTTGTGTATCCCAGATTCTTCTGCCCCACCAGCAGACCGTCTGTCGTATCGGGAATCAAAGCGCGTGTCGACAGCAGGCTGCGACCGGAATAGGGTGGCCCCCAGGTTCTTCCCTTGCGAAACACGGCTTTCCAGGGCCCGGTCGGATCGCCATTGAGAAACGCTCGCTGCGTCGGATGAAAGTCGTACTCAAACTGCCAGCAGCCCACGCCGTCGTGATACATCTGCTGTGCGTACCATGTCGCTCGATTCAGAAATCCGGTCGTATCCTGCTGCCGCATGACGTACATGGTCTGTGTTCGCAATGCTTCGCGAATGTAAGGCAGCGGCGGCAGCCGGTCTGCCGTGCCGAATTCCTCGGTCAGCCGCAGATGGCGAAACAACTCCGCCTGCTCCGGGTACTTTTCCGCACCCGCTGTCTGCATGTAATACAGAAAACCCAGAGCCCGCTGGCGGGCATCGTCCCAGATCAGTTCCCGCTGAGCATACGACAGCTCGACCACGTTCTTCTGCGACGCGCCGCTCTGCGTCTTTTCCAGGGCAGCGGCGAGCCCCGCGGGGTGCACATCCAGCGGATAATCAAAGGCCGGGAAACACAGCAGTATCGCGTCGCGACCATGCACTTCCGGATCGGAGTTATCCACCAGTCGCCGGCTTTCATAGATCCACTGCGGTTCGTCGGGATAGCCATGATTGCGGTAGTTTTCGACATCGTAGCCAGCGGGCTGCGGGATGACCGTCGTCTCATCCTGCCACTCCAGAACCAT
>JALRDR010000304.1 GCA_023262145.1 Planctomycetaceae bacterium
GCAAGGATGGACCCGCTTGGCTTTGCGCTGGAGAATTTCGATGCTGTAGGGCGTTATCGGACAAAGGATGGTGAATTTGAGATCGACCCATCAGGGGAACTTCCGGACGGCACCACGGTCGGTGGTCCAACGGAGCTGAAGCAGGTGATCCTCTCACGGCGGCGTGAGTTTTTACGGTGCGTGGTTGAAAAACTGCTGGTTTATTCTCTCGGGCGTGGGCTGGAGTACTATGATCGACCGGTGACAGAGGCGATCATCCGGAAGGCTGAGGAGACGAATTTCCGTTTCTCATCGGTTATGACCGCGATTGTGCAGAGTGAAGCCTTTGGGATGAGACGTGGACTGCAGTCAGAATCAGAGCAGAAGTGACTCAGCAGGCGGCAACTGGTTCATACAACACAGATGTGTGGAGATTCAGTGATGGCAAAGTCAGCATCAGCGATTGGCAGACGTACCATTCTACGTGGAACTGGAACAGCAATTTCGCTTCCGTGGCTGGAAGCAATGGGTCCGCAGCAGGCGTGGGCAGAGGAGACAACTCCGGAGACCGCAGCACCCAATCGAATGGCATTCCTGTATGTTCCGAACGGAAAAAACATGGCAGACTGGACTCCGCAGCAGGATGGGGCGGAATTCGAACTGCCCCCCATTCTGCAGCCGCTTGAGGGTGTCCGGGATCAGTTACTTGTACTGAGCGGGCTGACAGCAGATAAGGCGCGACCTCATGGAGACGGTGGCGGTGACCATGCTCGAGCACTGTCTTCGTTTCTCACAGGAACACAGGCCTTCAAGACGGACGGAACGAATATTCGTGCGGGAATATCCGTCGACCAGGCTGCTGCGGCACGCATCGGCCACCAGACACGTCTGTCATCGATTGAGCTTGGATGTGAGCAGGGGGCCATGGCCGGAAACTGCGACTCTGGTTACAGCTGCGTTTATTCGTCAACCATGTCGTGGAGGTCATCAACTCAGCCACTTCCCAAGGAAGTAAATCCGAAGCTGATCTTTGATCGCATGTTTGCCAGTGAAACTGACGGACGGCAGGCGGAACGCAATGCCCGGCGTCGCAGTGTTCTGGACTATGTCCGAGAGGACACGAAGAGTCTTTCTCTGCGATTGTCAGCGAATGACAATCGTAAACTGGATGAATACCTGTCATCGATTCGGGATATTGAACAGCGAATCGAGCGGTCAGAGAAACTGCCACCGATCAAAGTTCCCGACTACCCTCGTCCTGATGGAATCCCCGCGGATTACGAGGCCCACATTCGTATGATGTGTGATCTGATGATGCTGGCATTTCAGAGTGATGTGACACGTGTCGCCACATTTGTGCTGGCCAATGAGGGAAGCAATCGACCGTACCCCTTCATTGATGTTGCAGATGGACATCATGACCTGTCGCATCACGGAAATGACGATCAGAAGAAGGAGCGAATTCGCAGGATCAACACCTTCCACACGACTCAACTGGCATATCTGCTGGAGAAGCTGGCATCAGTGGAGGAGGGTGATGGAACACTACTGGATCACTGCATGATTGCGTATGGCAGTGGAATTCACGATGGCAATGCGCACAATCACGAGAATCTGCCTCTGCTGCTGGCAGGCGGAGGCTGCGGCACGCTGCAAAGCGGAAGACATCTGCGTTATCAGACGGAGACACCGCTGACCAACCTCTGGCTGGCGATGCTGAATCGCATGGATGTTGACTGGGAGCGGCTGGGTGACAGCACTGACGTACTCACCGGACTCAGCTGATTCGGATGGTGACTCCGGCAATCGCTGAATACAGAATCAGGAAAGCCCGCACGCCTGGGGCATGCGGGCTTTCGTATGTTCATTGGCGGCCTTGACTTCATGCAGGCAGGATATCATTGGCTTTGAGCCAGGCGATGACTTCCCGAGCGAGTTCTTCGATGCCCTTGTTATCGGAATCCAGAACGATTTCGGGGTTTTCCGGGGCTTCATAGGGAGCGCTGATTCCGGTGAAGTTTGGAATCTCTCCGGCGCGAGCCTTCTTGTAAAGACCTTTGGGGTCGCGTGATTCGCAGGTTTCGAGGCTGGCCTGTACCAGAATCTCCACAAACTCACCTGCCGGCAGAAGCTCACGAACCATGTCGCGGTCGGCTTTGTAAGGCGAGATGAACGCAGTGGAGACGATGGTGGCGGCATCAGCAAAGAGCTTCGCGACCTCGCCAATACGACGGATATTTTCGGTGCGATCTTCAGGGGAGAATCCAAGGTTCTTGTTGAGTCCCATGCGGATGTTATCGCCGTCCAGAACAAACGTGTGGACGCCCTGTTCGTGCAGCAGCTGGTCGACAGCGTTGGCGATGGTGGACTTTCCACATCCGCTGAGCCCCGTAAACCACAGTACTGCACCACGGTGACCATTGAGTTTCTGGCGGTCTTCGCGAGTTACTTTGTGCTCATGCCAGGTAACGTTGGTGGCCTTCTGATCGGTCATTGTCGTGCTGCTCCGAGGTCATTCTGAAAGGTGAACGGGGTTGTGTGAAAGTCCGCTGCAGTTCCATGGCAGCGAGTTGCGTCAGCCGCAGCTGAATGATAAGTGGTGATCGGGAGCTGACCCAAATGCATCCAGAGGAAATTGGATTCTGCCACCTCACTGTTCAATTCCAGGAAACAAACGCCCGGTTTTCCGCAGTATTCGGGAACGCAGGAGGTAACTGTGGCAGCCGAATCTGAGGGCAGCGGGAGATTGTTGATTTGAGCGCAGTCGGGAACCCGGAAAATGCTCGAACCGATCCGGACTCAGACTCGAACGCTTTGGATGATCTCCCGGGACTACATCTGCTTCGACATGAAGTGTGCCTGTGGTGGAGAAATACACTGCGTGGGCAGAGTACCTGGCACGGGTTCGGCAGCGGAAGCAGCGTGGCAGCTCATGCTGATCCTCGTGCGTAAGCAGGTTGTACTGCGAGGGGCGTTTCAGTGCAGGCCGCTGCAAGCCGGGTGAGTCGAGCTGCCGGATCAGAGCAATGCATGCGGTTCATTGCATCAGGGGCACGCAGCATCAGGTCCAGCGGACCAGCAGCGAATAATAAAGGACGCTGACAGTTGTCAGCGTCCTTGCATCATGCGCTACGGCAAGAACCTGGCCCAACCGGAATCAGAGCTGATCCCTGGTCCAGTTTCCGTCGACACGTCTCCAGGCCCCGGCGGGGTTGCTGTTCTGCAGTACTGGCGGCAGACGATCCTGACGCACATTGTCATAACTCTGCAGCATGCCGAAGCGAGTCACGGAACCGGGAACACCAACAGCTGTGAAACCGGGATGTCCAGTTGCTGGAAACGGTCCGCCGTGATTCATTGACGATACAACAGCAACTCCGGTTGGCATTTTGTCATTCAGCAGCCGACCAACTTTTGTACGCAGTACTTTTTCAATCTGAAGGGCATCTGCATCATCCGTACCGCGGGTATCGGAATAGATGGAACCGGTCAGATTACCTTCGAGCAGTTCAGCGATTTCCGCCATCTGCTCAGTGCTTTGTGCTGTAATCATCAGGGAGCCATTGCCGAATGCTTCTGTCTGCAGTGCGTGTGGATTCTTCAGAAAAGTTTCGGCATCAGCTCGCAGCAGTGTGTTCTGGACGCAGACTCCGGTGCCACCGCCTGCAGCGCCACCGGTTACAACAGCAGCGCCAGCTTCCTTCAGCGTATTGACGGCCGCGAGAAAATTGCGGCGAACGCCTTCAGACAGCATGGTGCCTGATCCAGCTTTCTCAAAACGAGATGCAACTTCCTCCATGAAGGCTTCGCCAAGATCACCAGCCGGGATAACGACCAGTCCCGGATTTGTACAGAACTGCCCGGCACCCATCAGACAGCTGATTCTGAAATCTTCAGCGATCGCTTCCATGCGTTCCTTCAGAGCCCCCGGCAGCATGAACACCGGATTGATACTGCTGAGCTCGAGGTAGACAGGTTTACCAGCTGCATCAGCCGCTGCTTTCAGTCGCAGCCCGGTCTGACGAGCTCCGGTGTAGCCGACACCACCGATGCGAGGGTCAGAGACGAGTTTCAGGCCGTCCTCATGGGACGTACGGTAGATCAGCTGCACGAGTCCCGTGGGCATGCCTGTCTTCTGAATGGCTGCCATTGCAGCTTCTGCAAAAATGCGAGTTGTTTCAGGATGACTGGGATGTCCTTTGGCGATCACCGGGTTGCCGGCGGCAATGGCAGCGGCGAAATCTCCTCCGGCGATCCCGTTGTATGCATACGGGAAATTATTTGGTCCGAAGACGACCACCGGACCGAGAGCGCCGAACATGGAGCGAATGCCGCTTCCGGTATCAATGGTGGGGACGCGCCAGGATTCGTCACGTGCGGCTCCGGCTGCGAGGCGAATCTGATTCGTCGTGCGTGGAAGTTCAGCATCCTTCAGTCGTGGTGAGACGGGCAGTCCGGTTTCCTGATGCGCTGTTTCAACAAGCAGGTCTGCTCGTGCCTCGATTTCATCAGCATAGACTTCAAGGAATTCAGCAAATCGAGAACCTGGCCAGCCTCGCATTTTCTTTGCGGTAGCCGCTGCGACAGCCAGCACCCGATCAATCTCTTCCCAGGGGCTGACCGGAAATGTCTGCGGCATGGGCTGTTCTGTAGAGGGATTTACCGCCTGAAAGGTGTTGGTTCCGCTACTGGTGATCCATTCTCCGTCACAGAGGATTGGCTGCACTGTCTGAGTCACTGAATTTCCTTCCGCTGTCGTGGCAAGTGGGATTGGACTGAAGCTGATCATCAGTCGCAGACGCGGTGCACTGCCGAGAGCTTCGTCGGGGGTCTGCAGCCAGGCACCGTTGCTGATCAATCCAGTATCCGCGTTTCTGATGCATTTGCAACAGACGCGCAGTACCTGTCCCGCCGGGTTACCGATGCAGGGATTCAGCCGGTGCGATCAGGGGCGAATGATGACTTCGGATCCTGAGATGAGCAGGCCGAAGACTTCTTCAATGTCCTCGTCACCAAGATGGATGCACCCGCGGGAAACGGAATTGCCGATCGATGAGGGATCGATCGTGCCGTGGATGCCGATGTGATTGCCCAGCCCAAGCCAGAACTCTCCGAGCGGGTTCTGTGGATCGTCCGCAGCAACAACTCCGCCCTCCGGACGATACCAGACCGGGTTTTCGAGCTTCTCCTGAACCTGAAATCGTCCCGCTGGTGTTGAATCCGCGCGGCCGATTCCGATCGGGTAATGCTGGATATACCAACCGTGTGCATGGACGGTCAGTGTCATTCGTGAAAGGTCAACGACAGCTCCAAATGGACCGCGAACAACCTTCAGTTCCTTTCCGGCCTGCAGCTGAGACGGCTTGACTCGATTCAGGCGAGACAGGTAAGTCCAGGGGACTCCGTACTCCCTGCCGATGCTCTCCAGTGTCTCGCCATAGTTGACAAGGTGCGGCTCACCGAAATGGCGTTCGGGGGAAGCAAAGATTGTTGCCGCCGACTGCTGAATGGAAGCAGCCAGCAGCGATCGGTGCTCCGGGTACTTCCAGTACAGTGCTGAAAGCTGCGAATGTGCATCGAGTATCTGATCTTCCTGCTGCGCCTGTATTGCTTTTTGCAGGCCCGCTGAAAAATCTGCCGGGAGTGAGTCCTGACCTGCTGCCCCATCACTTAACGGCTCCGCTGGCATTCCTGCACGTGTTTCTTCAACAGCAGATGAGATCTGACGAATCCGGAACTGATCGGCAGCGGAGATTGAGAGATTGCCCGAGGCTTCATCACTCATCCCGGGCGGGTTGTTCTCCGGTTCCAGTAAACCGGTCCATTCTTCGTTGGAATTCAAGGCGGATTCTGACTGGTGTCCGCCGTTGAAAATGGAATCTGCTGCATCAGAAACAGCGATGCTCTCCCCCAACTGGTCGTTCCGGGCAGTCGCCAGCTGGTCCTGTTGCTGAGGGTCCGCGGGCTTCAGAAAGAGTCCCAGCGGATCAAAGTACCAGGCGCAAAAGCCGATGCAGGCCAGCAGGCTGACATACCAATGGAAAGGGTATGGCCGATTCTGTTGGGGAACAAATGCATCCATGCTGACTGCTCCTGCCCGGAGTGATGGTCACTGACGATCAGAGTTGCTGCCCGCAAACGCGGGGTGGAGTGCTGCCGAGTGCGGCAACTCTGGCTGGCTGCGTACGGAGCAAGCCCACCTGCGCGAGCCAATGGGGTAATACCTTCACTTATTGTGACAGACAACTGGAACCGGGGATATGCCAAGTTGCCATCGCTGGCTGCAGGGAGCATCCGACCTGCAGGGCTTTGGGTAATAAAAAAAGGAGACGCTATCTGCGTCTCCTTTTGGGTATTTGCGAATTGGAGCAGTTGGGGAGTCTGGGGGAGCGGCCCGTCAGGCATACTTTCAGCCAATGCCGGATTGCCCTGCAGCAGACAGCGATCAGGTGTTGGGCTACCCGGGTGTGACGCTTTCGGTGTCGTTCGAAAAGGCGGCCTCTGCAGGCGCAGCAATTTCAGAACGGACAATAGACATCTCACGAGGGGCTTCAATTCCGATTCGCACGGAATTCGGACTGACGCGAACCACTGTGATTACGACATCGTCACCGATGCGGATTCGCTCGTTCGTCTTGCGTGAAAGTACCAACATCGCTCACTCCATGTTGCAATTCCAGGTCATCCATGATCGTCGGAAACAACTTTCTTCCTGAGTTGACACTCCGACACGGTTGCCGCCCGGCCGACAAGAGCAGCCTGAATGTCCTGTGGAGTTCGACGCGCGAACCGACAGAAAGGTTCGGCAGAAACCGCCGGGACAGCATTGCCCCGGCAAAATCCACCTGACATCACTCTGATGGCGACATCAAAATGATACTTTCCGGAATCTTCGTTGGGAAGCAGAAACTGCTTAAAGTTCGGGCAGCCGGCAGAAATTGCGGAATGCTTATTTTTTACGCAATCAGTATTGCTGCCGAAATGGCAGCCAGCTGGGCTTCTCTGAGCTGCGGAGTTCGCAACTAGGTGTGGTGTTTGGCGAGCAAATCTGTGCTGGTGCTCTAAGATGGTGATGACGGACCATCAGGGAGGAGCGTCCCCGTCCGTGACCGCCGCAGCAGGAATTCTCTGCCGTGGTGTTTTCGCGTACTCAGACTGCAGTCATCAAAGCCGCTGTAATGACACTTTCCGCAATCGACATCCGTGGAGCCCGTGAGCACAACCTTCGCAATGTGAATCTGCAGCTGCCGCGTAATCAGCTGATTGTGATGACGGGGGTGAGTGGATCGGGGAAGAGTTCACTGGCATTTGACACTCTCTATGCTGAAGGGCAGCGGCGATATATTGAGAGTCTGTCGACGTATGCTCGGCAGTTTCTGGGGCAGATGCCGAAGCCTGACGTGGATTCCATCTCCGGGCTGGCACCGTCGATTTCGATTCAGCAAAAGTCGACCAGTCGCAATCCGCGGAGCACGGTGGGCACGATCACAGAGGTTTATGACTATCTGCGGGTACTGTTTGCGCGGGTCGGGCAGGGCTACTGTTCAGTCTCGGGGAAGCCGATTCAGGCGCAATCGACTGATCAGATTATTGAATCCATCTGTGGTCTTCCGGAGGGCACTCGATTTCAGATCCTGGCTCCGTTGGTGCAGAATCAGAAGGGTGAGTTTCGGGATTTGTTTGCGGATCTGATGAAGAAAGGCTATCTGCGAGCGCGGGTGGACGGTGAGGAGATACAGCTGGCTTCTCCGCCGACACTGCGGCGACACCACAAGCATACGATTGAAGTCATTATTGACCGACTTGTTGCGGGTGGGACAGGCCGGGCACGGCTGGCTGAAGCTGTTGAGCAGGCGCTGAAGCTGGGAGACAGTCGGCTGATCTGCGTGGCGCAGGGGGCGTCTGTGAAACGGTCGGGCCGGGGCAAGGCGGGATCTGTCGCTGCAGCGGCGGGAGAAATGGCGGCAGAAGAAGCGGCGGCGTTCGCTGAAGCTGAATCAGAACGGCTTTACAGTGCGCGTTACGCGTGCTCTGAGAGTGGCATCAGCTACGAGCCACCATCACCGCAGCTGTTCAGCTTCAATAGTCCGCTGGGCATGTGTCCGGACTGTAACGGGCTGGGCCTGCTGCATGGGTTTCCTCTGGAGACTCTGGTAGTGGATGAGTCCAGCACGATCATGCGGGGTGCAAACCTGCTGCTGGAGTGGAAGAAGATGGGCCGCTGGCCGCGACATATCCTGCAGGGAGCTGCTGCTGCTATCGAGCAGGAATGCGGGCTCTCCGAGGGCAGCATGCTGAAAACAGCGTGGTCGAAGCTGCCTGAAGCGGCGCGTCAATTATGGCTTTATGGAACGGGAGAAAAGCACATCACCTTTGCCTGGAGAACGCGTGGTGGAGTGCGGCTGCACGGAGGAACGTGGGAAGGCTGGGCGAATCGGCTGCTGGAGTCGTGGCGTACTGCATCCAATCCGATGCGGCGGCGGCAGCTGGAAAAGTATCTGGAAGTCGTGGCCTGTCCCGGTTGTGGCGGGGAGCGACTGAATCGTCAGGCGCGGAATGTGCGGATTCGTACGGCATCGCGATCGTGGCGAAAGCGTGGTGGAGCAGATGAGCTGAGTCTGCCACAACTGTGTGCGTTATCGGTGGAGCAGGCTGCAGAATTTCTGGATGAGCTGCGGTTGTCGCCGATTGCAGAGATCATTGCGGAGGAAGTACTGCGAGAAATCCGTGGTCGACTGCGTTTCCTGCTGCAGTGTGGTCTGAATTACCTGTCGCTGGATCGGTCTGCGCCCACGTTATCGGGTGGGGAATCGCAACGGATTCGCCTGGCGGGACAGATTGGCTGCGGCCTGACAGGGGTAGTTTATATTCTGGATGAGCCATCCATTGGACTGCATCCCCGTGACAATGCGATGTTGCTCAGCAGTCTTGAGCAGCTGCGTGATCAGGGGAATACGGTGATCGTGGTGGAGCACGATGAAGAGACGATTCGTGCTGCCGATCACATCGTGGACTTTGGTCCCGGTCCGGGAGTGCTTGGCGGTGAAGTTGTTGTGGAAGGAACTCTGCAGCAGATTCTGAAATGCAAGCGCAGCGTGACCGGGCAGTATCTTTCAGGCCGCGAAACCATTCAAACTCCGGCAGAACGCAGAAGTCCGGATCGAGGGTGCATCATCATCCGCGGCGCCCGGCACAATAATCTACGGGACGTCACTGTAGAGCTTCCGCTGGGCCGTCTGATCGCAGTCACCGGGGTGAGTGGTTCGGGCAAGAGTTCTCTGGTGAATGACATTCTCTGGCAGGTTGTGAATCGTGATGTGAACGGCGGCAAGGGTACGCCGGGACGGCACGATGTGATTGAGGGGCTGGAACTGATTGATCGGGCAATCGACATTGATCAGTCACCGATTGGTCGAACACCGCGGTCCAATCCTGCCACCTATGTCAAGGTGTTCGATGAAATCCGCAAACTGTTTGCCGGACTGCCGCAGTCTCGAGCGCGTGGCTATCGTGAGGGGCGGTTCAGCTTCAATGTGGCGGATGGTCGCTGCGAGGCCTGTGAGGGGCACGGGTCCACCAGGCTGGAAATGGACTTCCTTGCGGATATCTGGGTACCCTGCAATGTCTGCGAGGGCCGCCGTTTCAATCATGAGACGCTGGAAGTCAGATACCGTGACCATTCAATAGCCGATGTTCTGAATCTGGAAATTCGCGACGCGCTGGCATTATTCGAGAATCACCCAAAGATCGCTCGACTGCTCACGGCACTGCAGGAAGTCGGGCTGGATTACATGCGTCTTGGTCAGCCTTCCCCGACTCTTTCCGGCGGGGAAGCTCAGCGGATCAAGCTGGCCCGCGAGCTGGGCAAGCGATCCACGGGCAGGACACTGTATCTGCTGGATGAACCAACGACGGGGCTGCATTTCGCCGATGTTCGCAAGCTGCTCGAAGTGCTCCAGGGCCTGGTGGACGCTGGAAACACGGTGATTGTGATTGAGCACAATCTGGACGTAATTCGTTGCTCCGACTGGCTTCTTGACATTGGACCTGAAGGTGGGGCTGGTGGTGGAACACTTGTGAGCGAAGGGACACCGGAGGACGTTGCGGGGTGTCGGGATTCGCGAACTGGTGAAGCTTTGCGAGCAGTGCTGCCGGGATTTCGTGCCCGCAGGACTCGCACCAGGAAAACAGCATCAGCGAAAACAGCAGATCCCTTCGCGGCATCAGGCAGCATTCGTATTTCCGGGGCACGACAGCACAATCTGCAGAAGATCAGTCTGGAGGTGCCGAGGGATCAGATGAGTGTGTTCTGCGGTCCCAGCGGGAGCGGCAAGACGTCTTTGGCAATGGATACGTTGTATGCAGAGGGGCAGCGGCGATATGTGGAAAGTCTGTCAGCTTACGCGAGGCAGTTTCTGGGGCAGATGCCCAAGCCGCGAGTGGAGAGCATTCAGGGGCTCAGCCCGGCGATTGCCATCGAGCAAAAAACAGTAGGATCAACGCCGCGTTCGACTGTCGGAACTGTCACGGAGATTTACGACTACCTGAGAGTGCTTTACGCCCGTCTGGCAACGATTTATTGTCCGGCCTGCGAGATTCCTGCAGAGCAGCAGACCACGGATCAGATTGTGGATGCGATTCGCGGTATGGATCAAGGTGTGCGGATGCTGCTGACAGCTCCGTTGCAGATCGATCGTACAACTCCCTTTGCCAAAGTCTGGCAGCGATTGCAGTCTGAGGGATTTGTTCGCGTTCGGATCGACGGAACGACGTACAGTCTGAGTGAAGTGCCGGAACTTGATCATCGCCGCAGTCATACTGTGGCAGTTGTGATTGATCGACTTACAGCCGGCAGTGGTTCTCGCTCACGGACCGCCGACTCTGTCGAATCTGCTCTTGATGTCGGCCGTGGAATTCTGGATGTGGTGACGGTGGACAATGCTCTGCCGGAACCATCGTGGTGCCAGCGACGGTTCAGTCTGCATTTGTCGTGCAGCAGGTGTCAGCGTGGATTTGAGCCGTTGACGCCGCAGGGATTCTCCTTCAACAGTCCGCTGGGCTGGTGTTCCAGCTGTGAAGGGCTGGGAACGGAATACGGAGCGAATCAGTCGCTGTTGATCACGAGTCCGCATCTTTCACTGCTGGACGGGGCCGTGGGGGCCTGGCCGGACGCCGCACAGAATGCAGTGTGGCGAGTGTTTCTGCGGGCTGTCTGCACAGCATTTCAGATTCCTGCTGACCAGCCGTGGTATCTGCTGACACCGCTGCAGCAGCGCCAGGTTCTTTATGGTGCCGAGGACGTATGGATTCAGTTGTCAGCGTTGGAGCTGCAGCAGCTTGCGGATAATGGTGAAGATGTCGTTTCGGGAACGGGGATTCGATTCCGCTACCGCGGTCTTTATCCGGCCATTGAAGCGGCTTCGCGGCTCTCCTTCCTGCATCGGCGGCAGCTGGCGGAGATGGCTGGTGAACGAGACTGTTCCGACTGCTGTGGCAGCCGTCTTCAGGACACCGCTGCTGCGGCAAGACTTCGAGAACGGACATTGCCGCAGTTGTGTCGGATGCCGTTGGCGGAAGCACTGAGATTCCTGCGGGGGCTGTCACTGAATCGAGCAGAAAAGCAGATTGCCGGCGATCTGCTCAATGAAGCGGTCCATCGCCTGAATTTTCTGGTGGACGTCGGGCTGGAATACCTGACGCTTGATCGTGGGATGCCGACGCTTTCCGGTGGAGAGTCGCAGCGAATTCGGCTTGCCGGGCAGGTCGGGCGATCGCTGACAGGAGTACTTTACGTTCTTGACGAACCGACCATCGGACTGCATCCTCGAGATAACAATCGCCTGCTGAATACGCTGCGGCGGCTGCGTGATCTGGGCAATACCGTTCTGCTGGTGGAACATGATCGAGATGTTCTGGCTGCAGCGGACCGACTCTTTGACTTTGGTCCGGGAGCCGGTCGGCTGGGTGGTTATGTTGTCGCTGAGGGAACTCCGAAGCAGCTGCAGCAAAATCATCGCAAGTCGCTGACAGGGGCCTATTTGTCAGGGGCTCAGAGTATCCCGGTGCCGGAGTCGCGTCGCGTTGTGGCGTTGCCCGCGGAAGACTTCGTGACTGATTCAGTGGTACCACCTGCTCAACATCGTGCAGTTGATCAGGGTGGCGATCCCTGTCTGCAGCTGCAGCTGCTCGGGGCGGCTCAGCACAATCTGCGGAATGTTGACCTGCAGATTCCACTGGGAACCCTGACCTGTATCGCGGGTGTCAGTGGCTCCGGAAAAAGTTCACTGGTAATGGATACGCTCGGGCCGGCCGTAGCCAGGGCGCTTAACCGGGCCAATGCTGCGCCGGGCAAGTACCGGGAGCTGCGTGGTGTGGAATACCTGAGCGGTATGGTGGTCGTGAATCAGAACCCGATCGGGAGTACCCCTGCATCCAATCCTGCCACGTACACGGGCTTCTTCGATGAGATTCGTGAATTGTTCTGCCGCATGCCCGAATCACGAGTGCGTGGTTATCGACCGGCGCGATTCAGTTTCAATCGTCCGGGTGGGCGTTGCGAAGACTGCGAGGGTATGGGGCAGCAGAAGATTGAGATGCATTTTCTTCCGGATGTATGGGTGGAGTGCAGCACCTGCGGGGGCAAACGATTCAATGCGGAGACACTCGCCGTTCGCTTCAACGGCTACAGCATTGCCGATGTGCTTGAAATGTCCATCGGCAAGGCACTGGAGGTCTTTGCCTCGATTCCAAAGATTCGCACACCGCTGGCGACGCTGTCGGCAATCGGTCTGGATTACCTGACCCTCGGCCAGCCGGCTCCGACACTGAGTGGTGGGGAAGCGCAACGTATCAAGCTGGCTGCTGAACTATGTCGGCGGGGTACAGGAAAGACGTTGTATCTGCTGGATGAACCCACGACCGGACTGCACTTTGACGACATTCTGAAATTGCTGGCCGTTCTTAACAGTCTGGTGGATCAGGGCAATACGGTTGTCGTGATTGAGCACAATCCGGACGTCATCAAGACGGCGGACTGGGTGATCGACATCGGTCCGGAAGCCGGCAGCGGGGGAGGGCGGATCACTGCGGCTGGAACACCTGAGACAGTGGCTGCACGAGGAGTCTGGGCAGCGGCTCAGGTGACTGGGAAAACTCAGCGAGGCAAACTCACACGGGGGCAGTCAGCTGCGTCCGGAGATCTTCCGGACCGTTCGTGGACCGGAGAAATCCTCAGCAGTGTGCTTGAGCAGTCGGTGAAGGGAGAGATTACATCCTTTGATGTCAATTCCGTTGCTGAAAAGCAGGACGAAGATCTGAGTGTGGCTCAGATTGGCAAGGCTGTGCGTCTGCCATGGGAAACAGATGGACGACAATGGCACCTGCACGATCGAGTTGCTCATTCCGGAAAGCCCTGTCGCTGGGATGGTGCAGCGCTGCAGCTGGTGACAGATCTGCTGGAACAGCGGAAGGAGCTTCGCGAGGCATCGTGGAATGATCGATCCACGGTGGAGGTCAAAGGGGTGCGCGGTACGGGCTGGCTGCTGCATGCGCGCACGGGGGGGGAATGGCTGCTGGGTCTTTGCTTCCGAGTAAGGAAGGCGGCGTTTGAACAACACGAGCTGGATGCCAGTCTGGGCCTGCTGCCACTGGATGAGATGACGGAACTGCCGGTGTACGGTCACGAATCGCGTGTACGGGTTCGCAATCTGCGCAGCGGCTGGCAGGAAGTCACTTTAAAAGTCTGGAACCGCGAAGAGATAGATACCGATGACTTCCGCACGTTTCTGGACCAGGCCGTGGATTCGTATCTGAGCATCAGCATACCTGAGGCTCAGAAGCCGGCTGATTTGTTGCCGTGGAAGAAACTGGGAAGGCGCTGGCATCTGATGCGCAAGGGACTACCGGCCGGCGGACGCATCGGCTGGGACTTTGAACTGCTGGAGCCGTTGCTGACGGTGGTTGAGAAGGGCCTTGAAAAGCTGACCGTGGATTACACGATTCGCAGCAAGATCAACTGGAATCATGCGAAGACCGGAAAGCTGCTTGCCGAACTTCATACTCGTCGCGCCGACAGTGCAGAACTCACGTTGTATTGTCAGCCGGGGAAAGTCACTCTGGGAGCAATCTCCGGATTCGGGGACTCTGCTGAAGTCCTGTCGGGAACAGATTGTGATCGAGTGCGTCTGCAGTTTCGCACCGTGGATCAGACTCAGAATTCTGCGCTGGCGACGTTTATCGGGCGTATTGGTTCAAAGCTGGTCAGTGGCGGCAAATCGAGGTGAGGCAGGAATGAGTACGCACGGCCTCAAGGACATTCAGCTCGACCCACCTGATTTCGGAAGGCTGCTGCATGACCTGCAGCCATGGCCAAAACTTTCAATGCTGGTTGAGGGCGTGCTTTGCTCGTTGCCGCAGTACGTGCAGCAGGATTTTCTTACGGATCAGCGATTTCGAATTACTTATGAGGACTACCATCCTGACCGCGGCTGGAGATTGTGGCTGCCGACCCCGGGGCCTCCCGGAGAGGGGACGCGCTGTGTTGTGCTCCGGTTGCGGCTGGCTGCATGCGAGGAACAGTTTTCCCGCTGGGTAATTGCTCATGAACTTGCCCACGCATTCTTGCGCAACGGCGGCTGGAACGAGATTCTGGATCCGGAGGCTGCCGCCGATCAGCTTGCTGCAAGCTGGGGTTATCCCCGCCCGCAGGGATCATGGCGAGATTTTTTGAAGCAGCCGGATTCCGGGTCGGAACCGGGGACGGGATGATCAGATGGCAGCAATGATCGCTGCCGTGATCTGATCCGTAGTGCAGTGTCCTTTCATGTCCGGTGTTCTGCAGGACGGATCCTGCATGACGCTGGTGACTGCGGCGCGGATAAGGCGGGCGGCCTCGCGGCTGGCATCGGAATCAAGCCATTCCAGCATCATCGCAGCGGAGAGGATCATGGCAATCGGATTGGCGATGTTGCGTCCGATGAGATCCGGAGCGGTCCCATGGCATGGCTGAAACACCGCAGTGTTTTCTCCGATGTCGGCAGAAGGAGCCATCCCCATGCCACCCACAAGTGCTGCTGCAAGATCGCTGAGAATATCGCCGAACATGTTTTCCGTGACCAGAACATCAAATTCCTGCGGCTGACGAACCAGCAGCAGGCTGGCTGCGTCGACATACAGTCTTCTGGTGGTCACATCCGGATACTGCTCGGCAACTTCATCAAAGATGCGGCGAAAGAACACCATACTGGGCAGGACATTTGCCTTGTCCACCAGCGTCAGGTGGGAGCGGCGTGTCTGCGCCAGCCGGAATGCGACATGAAACAGCTGCTGGCTTCTTTCTCGTGTGACCAGGAGCTGATCGGTGGCTGAATCTGCATCCGCGTGCAATGGTCGCAGGCGGGACGAGAACAGTCCTTCGGTGCTCTCACGAATGATCACAAAGTCAATCTCACCGGGCTTACAGCCTTTCAGCGGACAGTCCGCCTCGTGATACAGGAAGACCGGGCGAATTCCCTGAAAGAGCTGAAAGATCTCGCGAAGATCAATCTGCGGTGTCAGTTCACGACCATCCGGCCAGCGAACATCGGGAAGTCCCATTGCCCCCAGCAAGACCGCATCGGAGTGGTTGCAGGCCAGCCGTACCTGTTCAGGAAGCGGGTCGCCACACCGCTGAAACTCTCCGGCGCCGGCTGCATACTCATCAAGAATCAGCTGCAGCCCGGCAACCCGTCCCTGAACTTTGTCAAGGACCTGCACTGCAGCAGCCATTACCTCCGGGCCAATCCCGTCACCAGGCAGCACTGTAATCCGGAACGGAGTTGTCTGCTGAAAGCTTTGCATGAACTGTGTCCGGCAGGGAATGTGAAAACGGCAGGGGCCGATTCAGGTGAATTGCTGCAGGTTATCATTCTTCAATGCGTCCAGCACTTCTCGGATCTGTTCGGACCTGCTTGAATCCGCAATGAGCGTGGCATCTTCGGTGTGCACAACAATGAGGTTGTTAACCCCAAGCGCAGCCACCAGATGCTGATCTGTCGTGCGCACAATGCAGTTGCTTGTGTCAACACCGCAGAACAGTCCATCGATGGTGTTTCCGTTCGAATCACTCCCGTTGAGTCGGGGCAGTGAGAGCCAGCTGCCGACGTCATCCCAGCCGAATGGTGCTTCCAGAACACCCACGTTCTCCGCACGTTCCAGAACTGCATAGTCAATGCTGATGCTCTTCAGTGCCGGGAATTCAGCCGCCAGCACCTGTGTTTCGTCGGGAGTACCGAGGGCATCCTGAATTCGCATCAGTCCGGCATGCAGCTCCGGCTCAAAACGCTGCAGACAGTCAAGAATCGTGGTGGCCTTCCAGCAGAAGATCCCGCAGTTCCAGAAGAATCGCCCATCGCGGAGATATTCCTCGGCAATTTCACGCGCTGGCTTTTCGCGGAAGGAGCTGACGGAAAAACAGGGCGGGCTGCCCTGATCCGGCAGTGGCCCGCGTTCAATATAGCCGTATCCGGTGGAGGGAAATGCGGGTGTAACGCCGAACAGAATGAGTCGATTTTCATCGGCAGTCACAAGTTCAGCAGCCCTGCGAACCGCCCGCTCAAACTGCTCCGTTGTCTCAATGACATGGTCGGCGGGCATGACAAACATGACACCGTCCGGGTCATGCTGAAGAATCCGAATGGCTGCCAGCCCAATACAGGGGGCTGTGTTGCGAGCCGCTGGCTCCTGCAGAATCTGGTGCTCCGGGAGCTCGTTCAGCTGGGCAGCCGTGGCTGCTGCCTGGCTGGAGTTGGTAACGACCCAGGTGCGCTGAGCAGACGCCCAGTTGCGGCAGCGATCTGCAGTCTGCTGAATCATGGTGCGGTCACCATGCAGCCGCAGAAGTTGCTTGGGCATTCGAGTGCGGCTTTGCGGCCAGAAACGAGTACCACTTCCTCCCGCCATGATTACTGCATGCAGCATCAGACTCAGCTCTTTCTTCAGGTAAGTACGGAAACAACGCGGAGGTCGCGTTAAGATCTGCAGTCGAACCGTAACCGAAAGCGGAGGGCTGCAGTCTGCCATCGCCTCCGTGGATTGCCGTGGTTGTCAGGGCGTTCCGCTGCCAATGATTCTGCCAACGGATTCCAGCAGAACTTCCATCGCAAACGGCTTACGCAGGTAATCCACCACGCCGAGCATTTCGGCATAGGCTTTATGTCGACTACCCTCATTTGCGGTCATCATAATGACGGGTGGGGGGCTGTCCATTTCTGCAAGGAACTCCAGAACCGGGAAGCCGCCCATTCGCGGCATCATCATATCGGTGAGCACAAGGTCCGGATGCTGCTCCATGATCAGGCGACGCCCAGCCTGTCCATTATTTGCCGGGAGTACTTCGTAACCGGCGCGCTGCAGCACTGTCTGGATTGTGGTAGAGATATCCCGGTCGTCTTCGATCAGGACAATAGTCTTTTTCTCTTCAGCCATGGAGTTCTGCATTCTGGGAGGCCGTTGGCCCCGGAAAGTAACCGGAGTGCGTCAGTTGGAAGCCGGAGTCACTGCATCGCTGGTCTGCGCGGTTGCGACTGCCTTGTCCTTCGGGATTGCCGGAAAAGCAGTCACTGAAGAACCGTCCGCTGCATTCCAGATTCGTACCTCGCCATCGTAACATCCGGATGCAACCAGACCGCGTGCGGTATGGCTGGAGACCGTATAGACCCAGTCGGAATGCCCGGCGTACTGTCGTACTGCTGCACCGTCTGCGGATTTGTGGAGGTGCAGTTTTCCATCACCACTGGCAGAGAGCAGTTGATCTTCGGGCAGTCGCTGAATTCGAAAGACGTCGCCGCCAAATCCCCCGATCCCTCGAACCTCCTTGCCATCGGCTGATGTCCAGATGCGGACACGTTTGTCTCCGCCACCAGTGGCAGCGGTCATACTGTCGGACAGAAAGACAGCCGTGTAAACCGGCTGGCCGTGTCCGGAAAATGTTACAACCGGTGAGCCATCAGCGGCGTTAAAGACCTTGCTGGTCTTGTCGCGACTGCCGCTGATCAGCTTCTGCCCATCCGGGGACCAGTTCACATCAAGTACCCAGTCAGCATGGTCTTCAACGTGCAGCAGAATCTCTCCGGACTGCAGATTGGCCACGGATATGGAACGATCGGCACCGCAGCAGGCAATTCGGGAGTGATCCGGGCTGAAGCTGAGTGCAAATATGGCATCGCGAGAACGAACCAGAGTTCGCAGCAGAGTTCCGTCGGCTACGGAAAACAACTTCAGTTCGCCCAGCTCACCCGGGGTTCCTGCGGCCACGGCAAGCTGTGTACCATCGGCACTGTATTCCACGTCGTAAACACGCTCAGCAACATTGGTGATTCGTCGCAGCAGGGCCCCGTCCGCTGTACTCCAGACAAGAACTTCATGATAGCCGGATGTCGCCAGTTCTGAGCCATCCGGGCTGAATGCTACTGCTGTCACCGGGATCGGAGTACTGTATTCCCGTGGGGGAAGGGGCTGAGCCAGTTCCGGCATCAGGTCGAACAGATCGCTGCTTTCGGCCATGCCGGCATCCAGTGGAGCACCTGCGTTGATCCAGCGTTTCAGCACGGCAATCTGATCCGCTTCCAGGGCTGCCGCCTCCTTCGGCATGGAACCGTCCTCAATCATTGAGAGCAGCAGTGAGTCGGCGCTGTGCCCGGGTGTAAATGATTCCCCGGACTCGCCGCCCTTGAGCAGTGCGGCATAGGAGTCCAGATTCAGACGTCCACCGGGACTGCGCGTGTTGTGACAGGCAACACATCGTGACGCCAGGATCGGGGCCACATCGCGGGAGAATGAGACGAAGCGCCCGAGTGGCTCGAGTGCTTCCTGAGCCTGGCGGCGATATTCTGTACTTTCAGCAGTGACAATCGCGGTTTCAGCACGCAGCTTGTCCAGCGATGGGCTGAGTGCCAGGAGCTGGGCGTTCAGAGTGTCCTGCCAGCTTTTGCCTTCCGCGACTGTCTTTGTCAGTGTGGTTTCTTCAGCAATGGATGCGTCCATAGCAGCAGCAGCAGTTGTAAACGCTTCACGCAATGGTGCGGCTTCCTGATCGCGTGCTGCAACAGCGGCAGAATCCTGCTTGAGTTTTTCCTGAGCTGCCGTCAGTTGAGTGGCATATTCGTCAACGCGAGCAGCAAGGGATCTGGTAAGTTCTGTATTCTGAGCTGTCACGGGAGCGAAGTCGGCAATGGCTTTCTGCAGCGTACTGATTGCTGTGGTGGAATCGACACCGGAGGCTTCCGCAGCCTTCTGCAGCATCTGCACGGATGTCTGCAGTGATTTGACAGCAGCGGCAATCTGTTCGGATGACTTTGCTGCCTGCTGCTGACGCTCTCGCGTCTGGTTCAGAGTGAGTTCTGCAGCTGTGGCGGCCGCCATTGAGGCAGTTGCGACTTTGCGTGCCTCCGTAATGGTCTGTTCAGCCTTGTCTCGTGCTGCTGCTGCCTCGTCACGTTTCTTCTGCAGCTCCGGGCGGGCTGCCACCAGTGCTGCGATGCGTTGCTCTGATTCTGAAACTTTACTTCGCCATTCCACCGCTGATTTCCGCAGCGTTGCCAGTTGCTCCTGCAGCGCGGCGGCCGACTGCTGAAGTTCTGCGAGGCGGCCAGCCGCGGCGTCCGCGATACCCACCAGTGCGTCAGCCGCTTCATGCTGCGGAAGCACCTTCTGGTACTCAGCAATCTGTGCATCAAGTGTCGCGGTGTCGTTTTCGAGGCGTGTGACTTCCTGCTGTTCAGTCGCCAGTTTCTTCCGAGCCTGCTCCAGTTGCTGCTGCAACTGCTGGACCTGTTCGGCTGTGATCTTTGCTGCACCCTGCTGGAGCGACAACTGGCGTGCCGTGGTGGCACGCTGCTGCTGCTGCTGCTGAATCAATTTCTTCAGCTCAACCGAGTCGGCAACGGGTTGATCATCCGCATGTGCGCACAGAGCGGTCAACACGAACAATGTTCCAGTCAGCAAAAACCGAGCACGGAGCGATACCGAGCGGCAGGAAACTGCGGACATGTTGAGACTTTCTTTTCGGAGATTCCCCGAGAGCAGTTGCCGTACAACGGAGATTGAGGCAACCGAAACGGAGGCAGAGTTCGTTCAGCCAGTGCAATGAGTGTCGTTTTGCGGGTAGACAATTGCAACTCCCACAATGAACTTGAGCCCGCTGGAACGGGTTCTGACCGATCTCGGAACGATGGTGGGACAGGATCCGCGAAGATGCTGCTGCGATCGGAATAACCGGGGAGGACAATGCATTTTCCCTTTCTCGTAAGATTTCCCCTCGTTACCCGAATGTCAAGTACCCCGCAGCCGGAAGCATTTGCCAAATTGTGGATCGTGGTTGCCGGATGTGACTGCTGCATGGAATTTCTGGGGGCGGTACAGGACGATTAACTGGATCGCTCTGACCTTACCGGCAGGACTAACAGGACCTGTGCGACTGTGATACTCGCATGTATTGTGGCTCTGAACAATCTCCTGGCGGTATGCAGTAACGCGGCGTTCCGGAGGTCGTCTGTGTGCAGTAACGCTGTCAGGAGGCAAGGCTGATCTGGCAGGCAGGGGGCTTTTCACTCCCGACGTACAAGATGGAGGCCAACTCGTTCCGATCGTCACCTGGGAAACGGGAAGCATTTCTGCCGGAGCAGCATGCGTGTCCGGCTGGGGATCTCCGGCAGCACAGGGAGATCACCGGCGGGAAGAATGCACAGGCACGAATGCGGTCGCGGAAGCCGGTTGACATACGGCAGTACGAACAGCACGCGGTGGCGGTGCGACAACATGCGGTGCCGCAAACAGTCAATGCCGCGAGTGCGAGGGCGAGGCTGGAGGGAGCAGCGTTCCAGCCGGTGAACCGAGGTGGAAAGACGCTGGGTGGGCGTGTTCAGGGACTGCATGCCAAGGTCGTGCGTCGGCGCTGTGATTCCGCAGCAATCTCCCTGTGGCGGTCTGCACGAGAGCATCAGATCAGGTGCAGACGCGTTGAAAACGCCGGCTCGCCCGGACAGATTTCCGGGCGATGGCAGAAGACATCAGCCCTTACGATGACGGATTCTAGCACGCATTCTTCGCTTCTTGCGGCCGATCTTTCTGCGTCCTTTACCCGTCTTCTTCGTTCCCATGAGCTGCTGATCTCCCGATTACGATGTTTTTCAGATATGAACCTGCCAAACCCTGATCATAACACTCAATGCCATCTCAATCAAATCAATGTAATTGGCATGGCCCGGTGATGGCATTGTTTTCTGAATCCGGGGATGTTGTGCGCGTGGCCGCAGGCTGAAATCTCACTTTAAAGACTCAATCCTGCATGACAATCTCCAGATCCGTCAGATCCACGGTGATTGTGGCCCCCTGCTGCATGAATGACACCATCAGTGTGAGGCGATGTCTGCCGTCGACTGCAGTGACTGTGCCCGTCAGGCCGGCGAGTGGCCCGCGAACAACTCTGGCCATCTGTCCCCGGAGCGGGGCCGCCTGTGGAGTGACATTGGAATCAAACTGCAGCATTTTCCAGATCTGCTGTAGTTCCGTGAACAACTGACCGCCGTCGCTTACCTCCAGGCAATGCGCCACACAACCTGTCTCAAGGCAGCGAAGCTGTTGATTGCGGTCGCAGAAGACAAAGACATATCCTGGAAAAAGGGGCAGAAAGGAAGTTCTGGCGCGGCCGGCGGGCGAGCGGTGACGCTGGGAAATGACAGGTCCGTAGTGCCAGATCTGCAGCGCCTGCAATTTGCGCAACAAAGACTTCTCTCGCCTTGGCAGTGTATGCAGTACACGCCAGCAGGCAGCGTTCGATACCGGTTCATCTCCGTTGAAGAGAGTCTGCGGAAACTGGCATGGTTCCTGTTGTAGTATTGGCATGGGCGGAGCGGGTTCTGGCGACTGGGCGGCAGTCAGTCTGAAATCGTTCTGCAACAAAAGTACACTGTTCTGTTGTGCTCAATCGACATTTGGAGAGCACCGAATCAACTCACAGTCTGAGTGTTTTTGCGAAAGCTCTGATTTGGTTCGCGTGTTTATTGTCGGATCCGAATTCACATCGGCTGGCACTCAATGGCAGCTGCCGAGGCCGGGCTTTGAATACTTCCTGATACACCAATATTACCGTGAAACTTGACCCACAGGGGCTGTTTCGTCAACCTAGTCGTGCTGCAGGCGTGGCGTTCGGCGCCAGATTTCCGGCCTGCAGCTGCCCGCACATGTTTTCCCATTTCCAACTGGATCTTCCTGCCATGAGTCAACCTGAGCAATCCTCCGCATCTTCCCGCCGTTCATTTCTTGCCACTGCTGCTACTGGTGTTGCTGCAGCCGGAAGTCAGGCTCTGGCTGCCGGTATCCATGCCGGGGGGAGTGATCTGTTGCGAGTCGGTCTGGTGGGCGTTGGAGGTCGCGGGACCGGGGCAGCTCAACAGGCGCTCAACGCCGATCCGGGAACGGAGCTTGTGGCGTTGGCTGATGTTTTTGAGGATTCCGTTGAGCGTGGTTATCGGCAGTTGTCACGGATGTTCAATAAGGACGGCCAGAAGCCCCGGGTTACCGCTACTGCAGATCAGTGCTACGCAGGTTTTGATGCCTACAAGAAGGTGATCGAATCCAGTGACGTCGTGCTGCTGGCAACGACCCCCCATTTTCGCCCGCAACATCTGCGCGCTGCTGTTGAAGCCGGCAAACATGTGTTCTGCGAAAAGCCAGTTGCAGTGGATGCTCCAGGCGTTCGGTCCGTGCTCGAGTCCAGCAGGATGGCTGCGGAGAAAAACCTGAACCTCGTCTCCGGGCTCTGCTGGAGATATCACCACGGAAAGCGAGCAACCTTTGAGCAGATTCGAAATGGACTGATTGGTGACATTGTTTCCATGCAGTGCAGCTACATGACCGGCGGAGTCTGGGATCCTCGACGTCAGCGCGATCAGTGTTCCAGCGACATGGAGTACCAGCTGCGGAACTGGTACTACTACACATGGTTGTCTGGAGACTTCAACGTTGAGCAGCACATCCACAGTCTGGACAAAATGATGTGGGCCATGAACGATGAGCCACCGGTTACCATCAGTGGTTCGGGCGGACGACAGGTCCGGACTGATGAGCGTTACGGCAACATTTATGACCACTTCAATGTGGTCTACACGTGGAAGAACGGCGTGAAAGCGTTTGCTCGCTGTCGTCACTGGCAAAACTGTGAAAACGAAGTCGATGACTATATTGTTGGGACGAAGGGGGTTGTGAACGTGATGCGACACAGCATCAGCGATCATCGCGGAAACGTTATCTGGAATTTCGACGGACCCGGCGGAGACATGTATCAGATCGAACACGATGAGTTGTTCGCCGCAATTCGAGCCGGCAAGACGATTAACAACGGCGACTACATGTCGAAGAGTACAATGCTGGCAATTGCTGGACGCATGGCTGCGTATACCGGTCAGCGTCTGAGCTGGGACGATTGTATGAATTCCACCCAGGACCTCAGCCCAGAGTCCTACGAGTGGAATGAGAATCCGGTACTGCCGGTGGCTGTTCCCGGAAAAACTCCTTTTGCCTGATCAGATTGAGACAAGTCACAGTGGCGTGTGCAAACTGCAGATACCCGGCTGGATTCAGCCGGGTATTTTTTTCTGCACCCGCTGTCCGGGGCAGGCGTGTCCGGCAATCCAGCGGGGCCTGGTCATTTCTGCAGGGCCGGAATCCACAGCCTCTGCTGCAAGCGGCAGGAACGCAGCATGGTTCGGTTGCGGCTTATGCCAGCGGAAACGCTGCATCAGGTCAGCTGAAGCGAATGCCCGGCAGACTGTGGCTGCTGCAGACTGCATCCTGTTTTTGGGGACCTGCGGCATTCAGCGGTACGCTTGTCCGTCCCGCTGCGATGTCGAGCACTGGGAGACTTCAGATTCTTCGTTCTTCAGCTGCGCAGCGTACCCGTGGCAACCATAACGCGATGCCAGCGAGTTTTCAGGGACGCGAAGGGAAGAAACGGGATCATCTCTGGTGAATGTCCATGCCGAGATCCAGCGGACCGCGGCACCTGATCAAAAAGAAAGCCCGGCAGCGTGCCGGGCTTTCTGATCTGAAACCACAGGTCTTTACTTACGCAGGTCTGCCAGTTGTTGCAGAACTTTTTGCGCTGCTGCGAGGTTGTCTCCGCATGCTGCGAGAAATCCTCTGGCTGCCTGCAGTTGTGCGATTGATGCATCAGCGGTTTTTGCAGTTACCGCAGGTGCCGGACGACCTGCCGCTGCGCGCGATGCACGACGAGTCCGCTTTGCAGGTCGTCTGGCAACAGTTCGTGTCAGGCCCATCCTCTTGCGAATGTTCGCAAATGCCACCTGCACGCTGTTTTCGTTAATGGTCATGGAAGGGAATTTAGCTTTCAGAGCGGCGATCAGGTCTGGTCCGCGCATTTCGTTGTTAGCCTCAACGAGAGCACGAATTTCCTGTGACATATTGACTTTGTCGCGTCCGGCTGCTGCACGCTTCGCCATCTTTTTTCCCTTTCCTCATGGGTGAGTCTGTTTGCTTCTGACCAATAAATCAGTCCCTGATTCTAAACTCACGGGAATGTTGCGGCATTGCGAACGTGTGTATTCTCGAAAGTTTCCAGAATTAATGATGTTTATTCTGAGACAAGAGGTTCCGTTGCCCAGAAGTGCAAATCAGACAATGCACACTTAGGGTCTGCGGCCAGCGCAACAAAAAAGCCGCCGTGAAACCCGCATTTCACGACGGCTCGAAGTCCGAAACTGCTCTTGCATTCAGCAGCATTGGTACCTGAACTGAGGGGCTGGCCGCACCAAGCCCCCAAGCTACCCGTCTGCTTGACGCAGACGGAACTCAGGTTCCAGTGCTCATTCTGCCGCAGTTCCGAGGATAAGTTCTTCTTCTTCTTCCTGAATAATGATACGTGGAGTGACCATCAGCATGATGCTCTCTGTCTCACGTCCAACACCGCTATTCTTGAAGAGTCGGCTGATGTATGGCAGCTTGTTAAGGATTGGAACGCCGGCCATATTACGACCTTCACGCAGCCTTTTAATACCACCCAGAAGGACAGTACCGCCGTCCGGAACGCTCACCACCGTGCTGACAGAGATGGAAGCAATCACTGGCAGCTGCACGGTACCGGTTTGTCCGCCCTGCTGGCTCTGCTGACCGCCACCACCACCACCACCACCACCGCCGCCGCCGAAGCCGCCGCCGCCACCGCCGAAGCCACCGCCGATACCTCCGATACCGAAGCCACCGCCGCCTGCTCCACCGAAGCCGCCGCCACCACCTCCAAAGCCACCGCCGCCCTGTCCGCCACCGCCAATCCCGGCTCCGCCGGCATTCACGTTGGTGAACGTCTGGATATCAACGATCTGGCTGAAGAACGGTGACATGGACAGTCGCACGTAGCGACGATCTGCGGAAACCACGCCCGACACCGTCAGGCTGATCCCGTCCGGGAAGGGAGCCACGATTGGCTGGAACCCGACCGCACCGGGAGCAATGTTCGGAACCTGGCCGATGACAAGATAACGCTGTGTCTGGTCAGAAATCGTGGCGAACTGACCGTTGTACATCGTGACCTTCGGAGCAAACAGAATGTTTGATCGAGAGTCACCCTGAGCGGCCTGAATGAAGAAGAATGCTTCAATATCGCTCAGGATCGCAAGGCCCATCTGGATACCGGCGTTCGGCTGGAAACCACCGAAGTCCGGCACGCCGATTTCGAAGGATCCCTGACGGAACTGAATGTCATAATCCTGTGTAAACTGGTCGGGACCAGCCAGACCAACGATTGTGTTGCGGAAGTCGTCGCGTGGTGAATTGACTCGCGTGACCGGGTCGAACAGCGTCTGCTGCCCACCCTGATTCTGCTGACCACCCTGACCACCCTGGCCGCCGCCCTGACCACCTCGAAGGTCTCCCTGCTGGCCGCCACCGCCGCCACCGCCGCCGCCCTGAGCCCCGCCGGGGAAGGTCGTCTGACGAGAACCGAAGGCTGGTACACCAGTCGGGTCACCGAGGTTGTCATTCACATTGAAGTCAAAGTCCACGCCGATTCGTTCGAAGAAGTTGTCCGAAACACTGATGAAGCGGACTTCCACGGTCACCTGCAGGTCCTGCAGCTTGCGCAGCTGGGTCAGCAGGTCGGCGATCTGTTCATGCACGGCTGAAGTCTGTCGAATGACAAGCGACAGCGTGTTTTCGTCCTGACCAATCGTTCCGTCGCCTCCGTCGAGGTCCCACGTTCCAGGTTCCACCGTGGTGGTGATCAGATTGATCAGACCACTGAAGTCTGCGTTGGAGACCGGCTCATTGCCGCCACCACCACCAAAGGATGAAGTTCGTCCATTGCCGCCGATCGATACGGCCATGTCATCGTTCACCTGATAGAACGCATTGCCATTCTGAGAGAATCGTTCGCTTCCTGGAACTGAATTCCCGTACTGGCCAACTGCAGGATTGTTGCGAATCCCTACAGGGACAACGAGGTCTGCGACATTGTAAGCAACGTTCAGGAAACGGGTTTCCTGCTCCAGACGATTTGTGATCATCAGTGTTTCATTTTCGATCGCATAGACGAGGCCACCGGCCTGATCCAGGAGCAGATTGAGTGCACTGCGAAGGGTAATTCCATCCACATCAATGCTGACCAGCTGGTCCACAGAGATGCCTTCAGTCTCAATCTGTCGAGTCTTCATGGTGATGTTGATGCCATGCTCGATGGCGATCTGATGAATGACTTCTGTCAGCGGCACATCACTGAAGTGCAGTGAAACCTGCTCACCCAGACTCTGTTCGATTCGCAGTTCGCTTTCGGTTCGCTGACGGCTGTCAACGCGACCGAGCGCTTCGCGACGTCTGGTAAGTGAATCCCAGGATCGAGCATCAGGCATTGCATAATCGCGGCCCGGTGCAACTGCCGCCAGTTCCACATCGTTCATGGTCTGCAGGAAACTGTCTTCCTTGCGGTCCTTAAGATCGTCATTGAAGGCAATCTGTTTCTGCAGACGCGCTTTTTCAACCATGATGGCTGCCTGTGGCAGATCGGGGTTGAGATCATGCGCCTTGCGAGCAATCAGGACTGCTTCCGGATAACGTCGTTCCTTCATCAGCTGATTGTATTCGTTCACAAGATCGGCAAATTCCTGTTCAATGCGAATTCGCGTCTCTGCTTCGCGACGAATGTCTTCCAGCAGATTGCGGTTCTTTTCCGCAAGCTCCAGATTCGGTGCCTGCTGTTCCTTCCATGCTGAGATGGAAGCCTGAGTCCGGCGAACATAACCAGCCAGCGTCTCTTCCGCTTCAGCTCCGAGCGAAGCTGTTTCGACTGCTGCCAGCGTGTTGTCAAGAATTCGCAGTGCTTCATCCGGACTGCTCTCACGCAGCTTTTCCGCTCGATACACGGAGTTCATGACTTCGGTTCGCAGGCGGTCATACTGCACATCTGATTTCTCAGCCGCCAGCGTCAGCGGGTCTCGTCCGGCTGGAACTTCAGGAACGTCAAATACATCCGCTTCCTGAGTCGGCGCCGGAAACTGCTGTTCCAGATCAGAGCTGTCCTGACCGGAGACAAGCTGAATTGGTCGCGACCGCTGCTGAGTTGCCGCAAGCTGCTGCATGAAGTCCCGCAGCTGCCGCTGATCCTGAGGACTCAACTGATCTGCATTGTCCATCGCCGCGCGGAAGGATGCCATTGCTGACTGGCGATCTCCGCTGCGGAGCTGAACGATTCCACGTCGGTACATCTGAGTCGCAGATTCGCCAGCAGCTGACATCACTGCAGAGACCGACTCGGACATCGGTGCTCTGGCAATCCTCTGCTCACTGACATCGTCAAACTGACTGAAGGCGGAACGGGTCACCGCCTGCGTCGGATTTCCCACGCGAGACTCATCGCCAAATCGAGCGACTGCCGTCTGATCTGACTCTGCAGAGAAGATTTCCCAGGCAGCGTCAGCGGCTGACTCCTGAACTGCGGCAGCTGCCGCAGTGATCTGCCTCTGAGTCTGCTGCCCGATTCCCTGCAGCAGGTTCTGAGGAGATTCTTCGGTCAGTCCCCATGCGACCTCGATCTCGGACGCCTCTGTGGCAAGCCTGGTGGCAAGCTCGGTATTGCCGCGTTCCATCTCTGCACGGGCGTCGTGGAGAAGACGACGAGCACGTGACGCGGCAGCCGCTGCAGTTTCCTGCATCTGATCCGCACTGACGGCGGCCTGCAGACGCTCAATGTCACGACGAACAAGGTCCGGTGTGTCCTCAAAGGCACCATAGATCTGACCGAGTGCATCGGCTTTTTCCACAAGCTGCTGCGCTTCACTCAGCCTGCCAGCCTCCATTGCACCCCGTGCCATCTGCAGCAGTGCCTCGGCACTTTGATCCGCATCGCCTGCACCTGCAGGTGCACCACGAAATGTCAGCGTATGAGCAGCTTCCTCGATTGCGTCGAGGACTGTTTCCGGCTTCTCGTCCCACAGGGAGTAGGAAGCGTTCAGCTGCTTCGCCTGCATCACGCGGGCACGAGCCAATTCAAGGTTGCCTCGCTCCATCGCCTGGCGAGCTTCTGCCAGCAGTCGTTTTGCTTCACGACTCCGCAGCATCTGGGAGCTTTCCTTCGTCTCTGCTGTACCAGACCGCAGAGCTTCCGGGAACACTGCAGCCGGAGGAGCCTGGGCGAGTTGCTGAGGAGATTCCTCCGTCAGCCACGCATCCGCTGGCTCTGCCGCAGGTCCCTGCGAACCATTCAGCTTCGCGAGGAACTGTTCCGGAGACTCCTCGCTGGAGCTCCAGTCCGAGGCCAGCTGGGCTGCTGATTCAGCCAGCCGCCGAGCCTCTGCAATGTTACCCTTCGACGCCTGGTTGCGGGCATCCTGGAGGAACTGTCTTGCCACAGCACTGTAACCCTGACCCCCGGGAGGGTCGGTCTGTGCTGATAACGTTTGTGACGGATCGCCGCCGCTGAACAGATACAGCGACGCGGCCATCACTGAAGCGCACGTGATGAGTCCGATGGCCTTGTACAATGTTAGATCCTCCTTCAGAAATACCCGGCAGGGTTTCTCCAATGCTGCCGGCGATCGTCCATGATCTCTGAATCAATCTTCGCGATTCAGATCCATGACCTCTCTGCCCTGGTTTCAACCGGGTTGCCGACGTCCTGTCGATCACCCGTAAATTCTTGAATCCTGTCCCGTTCCCAGGATCACAGACCTTCGCACAGAAGGTGTGCAGGGAACATGGATGTTGAGGGTGATAGCGGGCTGCGAAAGCAATCGTCAAGCTGATGCTGGCGTCATGGAACTGCAAAAATTCTGCATTCCGCCAACATCACTTCCAATTCGGCACTGACTGCCGATGACACAGAAATCCGGGCGGCAAAGGCCGAAAATCGGACGTGCGACTCTGCAGATTCAGCCTGTTCGGAGAGTGTGTCGAGGCGACAGCAGTCCCCTGCAAACACAACTTGCTGGTGCTGCAGCGGGGATCGCGGGGAGATTGCAGGGGGGGGGCGATTTTTTTTGCAAACAGGGGTTGCAGTGCCAGGCCAGAATTCCGCTGCACGGCGAAAGTCGACTGATGCTGGCTGCCGGGGATGCAATTCCGTCTGCTGGTTGTTGCGGAATCTGGAAGTGAATCAGTCGGCTGACAGTCTGCAGAATGGATGGAATTGCTGCTTCTCAACCGGACATCGCTTCCCCTGATCACTATGCCGCAGTCCACACTTCAGAATGCCTGTCAGCACCAGGTGAATCCGGAGCACCCAATGCCGGAACAGGCGGTGATTTGTGTTCTTCAGTGCGTCTGCCGCTCGGTATGGAACGCTGCTGGCAACACATCTTCAGATACTGGGAGTCACCAGAAATGATCTGCATTGAGGGACTGCGGGTCCGCCATGGAGATCGACGTGTCGTGAAAACGAGCACAGCCGAAAGAAAGCGAAGCTGTCCCCGCACAGAGCATGCTGAGCAGCGGACGACACCCCGGGGCGCAGGGGAAATCAGTGGCGAGGCAGAGGAGCCGCAGGCGGTGCGGCAGTTGGCCGGCAAGCATGCGGAAGAACGTGCGAAAGATCCCGGGGGGCAGGCTGCGGCGAGTTTTCAGTGGGCGATGGCGAAGATCAGCCACGCGAACGAGCCCACGGTCGAGAAACGACGGTGGGCTCGGATGATGATTGTTCCAGGGGCTGCACAGAGCCGTCAGATCTTCAGTCGAGACTGACAAATGGGCTCATACGGCGAGCTTTCGCCAGCAATTCTGCTTTTTCGCCGTCATTGCGTGCATCTGCATAGCGAGCGCGGATTTTCGTGATGCCGGCCTTTCGTTTACGACGGCGGGCGATTTCTCTTTGTCGTTCTGAGCGTCCCATGGGCTGCCAGTACCTCTGAAAATTGAGTCAAAACACTGTGAACGGAGTAAGATACAGGGCTGCCGTGCATTGTCAATGCGAGAGAATGCAGTCTTTTCGGATCCCCGATTTCGGCGCCAGCCACCAGAATGACGACAACTGCGAAGCATTTCCTGAGTCAGTTTCGCACAGGGAGCACGATCTCCAGAGACTGAGGAATATGGGGTTCCGGTCAGTGAAACAACGCAGAATGGGTGGGGTTGATTCACGACTGGTTCCGGCAGGCCCGCAGCTGCCTGAGCCCCGCGGATAATCCACTGACGATGGAACCGGTGTCGGATCCGAGAGCGATGAGGCGAAATCCCTGTTGGAAATGAGTATCAAGCAGTTCCGGGCGGGAGAGGATTCCGGCGGTTTTGCCGTGTCGTCGGCAAGCTGCAACAACGCCCGCCAGCAGGCTTTGAAAGACGTCTCCGTGGAATTCTCCCGGGCAGCCCAGATTGACAGAGAGATCCATCGGCCCGATAAACAGGGCGTCCACGCCTTCGACCGCCGCGATTTCGTCTGCCGCAGCAGCAGCTTCCGGAGTTTCAATCTGAACAATCACCATCGTACTCTGGTTGGCAGTCTGCAGGTATTCCTGCCAGTTGCGGCCGTAATCTGTCGCTCTGATTGTTTGCGCCACGCCGCGTTGGCCCTGCGGCGGATATTTGACGGCTGCAACGGCCAGTTGAGCTTCGGCGACAGAAGAAATGTACGGGAACATGATTCCTGCCGCACCGCTGTCCAGCACGAATTTGACGGCATCCGCGTTCGTCGAGCGGACGCGAACAATCGCCACAGATTCAGAACCATGCAGTGCCTGCAGCTGGCCCCGCAGATCGGCCCAGGATCCGGAACCATGTTCCAGATCGAGCAACAGCCAGTCGTAGCCAAGCTGACCGGCAATCTCGGTGGAATTTGCTGAGCCAAGGTTCAGAAATGTGCCTGCCAGCAATTCATGGTTGGCCAGTTTCGAGCGATCAATCCAGTTCATCTCGCAAAATCCTGATTGTGTTGTCTGTCAGCGTCTGAATGAGTTGTCTGTCAGCGTCTGAATGAAATGTGAATCTGGTGAATTCAGAGCACAATGATCATGGCCCGGAATGTTGATCCGGAAGTCACTGCCGAGGTGTTTCGGAGCAGTCTGCGATTGTGCGGACCGCCTGCTGCATGACAGGATGCAAGCCATTTTCTGCAAGCCACTTTCGGCAAGCCACTTTCGGCGACAGTGCCGAACGTGGCAGGCCTGCCGTTGCGGATCCTGAGTGCGCCGGCTGGCAAGCGGTCC